>NZ_PPQF01000024.1 GCF_002901865.1 Staphylococcus agnetis | reverse complement strand
AATGTAAACAACGTATAGCACTCCTTTCAATACTTTACACAATATCAAAATATATTGATTTTGAAAATCAATACGGTATGTATAGTTTATTTTTATTGTAAACTAATTTTTTCCATGTGGATATCTTTTTTTAATAAATATGAACATCATTCCATTCCAAGGTAGCATATAATTTCATGAGCGTGAAAGCTTGTAATTTGTTAAAATAAACATGAGGTGAGATGGGGGATGAAGATTTCAAGCCAAAAGATTTACGAGCAAATAGCAAATGACTTAATTGAACAAATTGACGAAGGAAAGTTACAAGAAGGTGAACGCCTTCCTTCGATTCAAGCACTCTCAAAAACATATGGTGTCAGTAATGCGTCTATGAGAGAAGCGCTCAATGCATTAAGAATGATTGGTCTTATTGAAATCAAACATGGGTATGGCACGTTTGTGAAACAAAAACATCCGTTGTTATTTGATTTTAGTAATCAAACATTGACGCAAAAGCGCGTTAAAGATATTTTAGAGCTACGTGAAGCCGTTGAAGTTAAAACTGCGAGTTTAGCTTCACTACGCCGAACAGATGCTGATTTAAAAGAAATGCAAGATGCTTTAAGTGAAATGGCACGTGCAATTAAGAATGATACGTCAGGAGAAGTTGCGGATTTAAAATTTCATCTTGCAATCGCACGTGCATCTGATAACCAATATTTATATGAACTTTTGAATAATATTGCTGATAAAATTCAACAAACGATGAAGGGGACACGTCATATATATCTGTATAGTCGTCAAAAGCGCATGGAAAAACTCTTTAATGAACATACCGCTATCTTTGAAGCGATTACACAGCAGAATGAAACGTTAGCAGCACAAAAAATGATTGATCATTTACAAGAAGTACGTCAAACATTAGTTGAAAATTTTATCGTTGAATAACAAAAATAATAACAGTGTGCTAAGGAGAAAAAGTGAGAGATTCATTTTCTGTGAGATACATAGGCACGCTGTTTTTAATTGTGATACAATCACTTTATAACTAAGCTTGTTATTAATGGAAGATACATAGAAAATTACATATAAGAATGCGAGGTGGTATCCCCATGCCTTTAATATTAAAACCTGTTTTCCAAGAACGTCTTTGGGGAGGCACAAACTTAACACAATTTGGTTATGAATTACCTAGCGATCATATAGGTGAAGTGTGGGGAATTTCTGCACATCCTCATGGTGCAAATGAAATTTTAAATGGACCATTTAAAGGGATGACATTAGATGATGTTTGGGCTGAGCAACCAAAATTGTTTGGTGAATTTCCTACAAAAAAGTTCCCGTTATTAACTAAAATATTAGATGCCACTCAAAAACTATCCGTGCAAGTGCATCCAGATGATACATTCGCATATGAAAACGAAAATGGCGAGTATGGTAAAACGGAATGTTGGTATATTTTAGATGCAAAACCAGGTGCTGAAATCATTTATGGGACGCATGCGCAAACTAAAGAGGAATTAGAAATGTTGCTTGATGCGCGACGCTTTAACGATCTATTTAAACGTGTCCCAGTACAAACGGGTGATTTCTTTTTTGTACCAGCAGGAACGGTGCACGGTATTGGTGAAGGTATTATGATATTGGAGACGCAACAATCTTCAGATACAACATACCGTATTTATGATTATGATCGACGTGATCATCAAGGGCAGTTAAGACCGCTTCATATTGAAAAGAGTAAGGCTGTTATTCGATATGGTGACGACAGTCCCAACGTTTTACCAACGGTCGAGGTCATCGAGACGCACAAACGTACAACATTTGTACAAAATCATTTCTTTACAGTTGTGAAATGGGAAATTGATGGAACCTTAAACTATATGAAACCACGTGAGTTTGTTTTAGTGTCAGTGTTAGACGGTCAAGGGGATCTCATCACTGATGGTGAAATTTATCCTATAGAAAAAGGCAATCATTTTATTTTAACAGCTGAGGATTTGGATAATGTATTTGAAGGACAGTTGACACTTATGATTAGCTATGTATAAGGTGGTGCAACTTAAATGAAAATAGGATTGTACATTGCTTTAATATGTGGATTCATTTCGGGTGCAACAATATTTTTTAATGTGCCATTATTTCCATCGTATATATTTCCAGTCATTATAGGATTAATCGGCATTATCGCGACACTATGGACACTGCCTAATCCTGAAATGAGTGGCATGCTCAAATTAGGTGGCATAATGGTGAATGTATTTCCTGTCATCGTCGGAATTGTGACGTTAATACAGTCATTACATTAAAAATGATGAACGTAAAAAAATAAATGGAGGAGAACACGATCACCATGACAGCAGAAACGAATTATTTTTGGCTAAATTGTGGATATAATCGTTGGAATCATCACGAACCATTAGTAGGTCAAACCGCTGTATTTGAATCAGGCGCGCAATTTAACCCATCTCAAGGGTATCGTGCGTTTAAACAAGCCAAAGTCGGTGACAAAGTCATATTTTATCAAGTACAAACGGATGCAGGTTTACTTGGATGGGGTGAAATTACGAATGTTATCACAGGTGCGCAAAATAAAATTCATGTTCAATTCAAGTTTAATGAGACATTTAAACCATTGACTACGGAGTATTTAAAACGAAGTGAAACATTAGAATTTCGAATTAGTAATATGAAAGAAACTTTATTTAATAAGATTTCATATGATGAATTTGAATTAATTAAAGGTCTTGGTACAGGGGATGTCAGTATTCCACGCTACTTCTATATGGCTGAAACGACATCTTTTGAACCTGATGAGACTTATGTGATTTATACACATAATGTTAACGGTATTAAACGTAATGGCTATCATAATTACACGCAACTAGAAGTTGGAGACCAGATTGTCATTTATAATCGTTATAGTAATCAATCCGTCATTGGTCGTGCAGAAGTTTCTCATCACATTCATACACGTCCGCCTGAAGCTGGACGTACAAATAGTACGGCTATTGAGATTCGATATATTGAAGATATTCAACCTGTAAGTTTAACAACTTTAAATAAACATCCTAAGCTGAAGAACTTATATTTTCTTCAAGAGAATGCGAAACAAGCGATTGCCGGACTGACACCGACCCAATTTGAAGCCATTATGGAAATGAGTAAAAATGGTGGTATGAAAGGTCAGTTCGAAACAGTAGGTCAAATGACAAATGAAGGTACGAGTGATGACATTAAACCATTTATACTTTTATTAGCTAACGACAAAGCAGAAGGGTTAAAGGCTGCGCAGTCATTAGTTGAAAAAGCAAATGCGACACCTGTGATGACAACAGGTCATCCTGACTTTTCAGAAGAAATGTTATACGGTCGTTATTTACCTAACGAGACAGGGGCAATGTATTATCGTGAAGGATTTATTACGGAATTAATGCCTAAATCGGACCGTCATTATCTTGTAATTGATCAATTTGAACGTATTGATCCGGACATCTTCCAAATGTTTATTAACGTTTTAGAAGGTTATGAAATGACATTACCAAGATATCATAGAGATGGAAGTATGGTTAAATGGAGTTTAAATAAAGACTCTTATTACTACTTTAATCCGAACTGGCATATTGTCGGTGTGACATATTTAACGCCACAAGAGGTCAAAGAACATTATTCTGAGCAATTTTTAAAATATGCACGCATTATTCAAGTGAAACACTCCACATAATCGTTAAGAATAGGAAAGCAATTTTAAAGTGACTGGCTAACTAATATATATACGGTGTTTCACACCTAAGTGATAGCTTCAAAGTTCATGTTGTAATGAATTTTGAAGCTTTTTTATACAAATTAGGCGGTGATGTATAGCGCTTTGAGACGAAAGTGCATGTATAAACCTACCTTATGTCCTTACGTTCAATTTAATTCTTTTTTAATATTAAAGGGAAACCTATAAGTATCTGTAATCATTATGATTTGAATTTTTATACTTAAACGCCTTGAAGCGCTTCACAGAAAATAGTATGATATGCGTAAACGTTTTCAATTTTCAGATAACATCAACATAGGGGAGAGGGATTTAAATGAATAAGGAAACTCAAAAAAGGCCGATTAACGTCTGGTTTGCGTTATTAACGCTCGTAGCAATGATTGGGGCGATGTTATATACGGTGGTTAAGCTAGAACAAGCCCCACATATTCCATTGTTAATCGGCACATGTGTAGCGATTATTATTACGATGTGTCACGGTTATAAATGGGAAGAAGTCGAAGAGATGATGTATAAGGGGATTCGTCACGCGCTTCCAGCAGTTGTTATTATCATGTTAGTAGGACTTATCATTGGAGCGTGGATCGGTAGTGGTATTGTCGCTGCGATGATTTATTACGGTTTAAAATTAATATCACCTACATACTTTTTATCTGTCGTGTGTATTATTTGTGGCATTGTGGCATTAGCTATTGGTAGTAGTTGGTCTACTATGGCTACTGTAGGTGTTGCATCAATGGGAATAGGGATTAGTATGGGTTTATCACCAGGCATGGTTGCGGGTGCAGTGATTTCTGGTGCGTATTTTGGTGATAAAATGAGCCCTCTTTCAGATACAACAAATTTAGCATCTGGACTTACTAATGTCGACTTATTTGAACACATTCGCCATATGTTTTATACGACAATACCTGGCTTAATCATTAGTCTTATCGTGTTTTTTATTTTGGGACAAATGTATGGAAGTGATCATTTAAATCAAGGTCGCATTGATAATATTATGAATGCGATAGACAATGCATTTATTATTTCACCTTGGTTGCTTGTAGTGCCACTAATAGTCATTATTATTGTTGCTTTAAAAGTGCCGGCATTACCTGCGATTGTAGTCGGTATCATTCTAGGTTTTTTTGTACAAATTTTTGTACAAGGTGATTCTATGGTGACTGCGGTTACAGCATTACAAACGGGTTATGAAATCGATTCAGGCAACAAAACAATTGATGAGTTATTCAACCGTGGTGGTTTAGAATCCATGTTCTATACGATATCATTAACACTTGTCGCCATGACATTTGGTGGTTTATTAGAGTACTCAGGTATGTTAAAAGCTTTAATTAGCGTAATTTTAAAAGTCGCTAAAAACACGGGGTCATTGATCGCTTCGGTAATTGTTTCTTGTTTTGGCACAAACCTTACATGTTCAGAACAATACATCTCAATTATCGTTCCGTCACGCATGTATGTTTCCACATTTATCGATAAAGGATTACACCCTAAAAATCTTTCGCGTGCACTAGAAGACGGTGGGACACTCACATCTGTTTTTGTTCCTTGGAATACGTGTGGCGTCTTTATCGCTTCAACGTTAAGTGTGTCTGTTGTTGAGTATGCACCATTTGCTATATTAAATTTTATCGTTCCAATCATTTCGATTCTATATGGATTTATTGGCTTTAAAATTATTAAATTATCTAAAGATGAACAAGCCTATTTTAAACAGCAAGAATCGCTAGCATAAATATAACTTAACGTAAGCTTAAGATTAATATACATAGAGGCGTTTTGTTTTTAAAACTGATTCAATGACTTTACAATTAA
Source organism: Staphylococcus agnetis (assembly GCF_002901865.1). Classification (GTDB taxonomy): domain Bacteria; phylum Bacillota; class Bacilli; order Staphylococcales; family Staphylococcaceae; genus Staphylococcus; species Staphylococcus agnetis. The sequence continues at coordinate 68,561 of NZ_PPQF01000024.1, read as the reverse complement.
ATATATAAATAGTCCATTGAGGGGGGATACAAGTGCCTATCGTATATTATGATGATCGTTGTATTTATTGTTACAATTATGTCATTTGGTTAATTCGACATGGTTTACCGAGAAATTATCAATTTGTGCCATTAAAAAGCGAGGCTGGTGAACAGCTACAACAAGTGCATCCAGAAGTGTTAAGCTATAATAGTGTGATTTTACAAGAAGGATCATCCTTGTATTTTCAATCTACAGCAATTATCAAACTTATTTATCAATTAAAACAATTTAAATGGTTAGCCCTGAGCGTTTGGCTGATTCCAAAGCCAATTCGTAATTTCGGTTACCATCTATTCGCTGAAAATCGTAACCATATGTGGCGAACGACTTGGGCTAAAGTTCGTGAGTCTGAAAGAAGCTATTTTATTGGTGAACAATATGTCGATGTGAAAGGGCTAGCCAAGCATTCAAATTAAAATGTAAAAGCACCGCGCGTGTATAATAAGTTGAATGCTAAACGTATAAGGATAAAAATAATAGCCTTCAAAGTTCATTTGAAAATGAATTTTGAAGGCTTTTTCATGTATACGCTTTAGTTTTTAATTATTCTGCGATTTCTAATGCAACTTCCATCATTTGTGTAAATGAATTTTGGCGTTCTTCTGCAGTAGTGGCTTCATCTCTTAATAGGTGGTCACTAACAGTGAAAATACCAAGTGCTTTTTTACCTGCTTTAATGGCATTTAAATATAAGCCAGCTGATTCCATTTCGACACCTAAAATACCCATGTCAATCCATTTTTGATTGAAGTTTTCATTCGCATTATAGAATGTATCAGAAGATAAAATGTTACCTACATGTGTCGTAGCACCAATTTTATCTGCCACTTCTTTCGCTTTAACAATTAAATCAAAGTCAGCAAGTGGGGCAAAGTTACCAGGGAACTGGAACTGATCTACATAATTAGAATTTGTTGAAGCCCCTTGACCGATAATAATGTCATATAGGTTTACGTGTTCTTGCATTGCGCCACATGAACCAATACGAATAATTGTATCAACATCAAAGAAATTGTAGAGTTCATAAGAATAAATACCAATACTTGGAATACCCATACCAGAACCCATAACCGATACTTCTTTACCTTTATAAGTTCCTGTGTAACCAAACATGTTACGTACGTCGTTAAATTGCTCAACATTTTCTAAGAAATTTTCAGCTATAAATTTCGCACGTAGTGGATCACCTGGCATTAAAACAGTTTTGGCTATTTTTTTACTATTAGGTTGAATATGTGGTGTGCCTTTAGTCATTGAAAGCAACTCCTTTTATTTTTATTAATTTTATCCTATTAAACATAACAGATTGCAGCCTAAATGTCGATGATTGCAATGTTTGTCAGACCCGTGACAGTCAATGTTTTCTTCTTTGATTTAGCATGTCTTTAATTTATAGAATGGAATATATCGTGTATAATAAATATGGAATATATCATAATAAAGAGAAGAGGGATTTACCATGAGAATGGTGGATATGATTTCTAAAAAACGTGATGGACATGCCTTAACGTCTGAGGAAATTAAGTTTATTATTGACGGTTACACAAAAGGGGAAATTCCGGATTATCAAATGTCGAGTTTAGCTATGGCAATTTATTTCCAAGATATGACAGATGAAGAGCGCGCCGCATTAACGATGGCAATGGTAGAATCAGGAGATCAAATTGATTTATCTGATATTGAAGGTGTTAAAGTTGATAAACATTCTACAGGTGGTGTCGGTGATACAACGACACTTGTATTGGCACCACTTGTTGCTGCTTTAGACATTCCTGTAGCGAAGATGAGTGGTCGTGGGTTAGGTCATACTGGTGGTACAATTGACAAATTAGAAGCTGTTGAGGGTTTCCACGTTGAAATATCTGAAGCTGAATTTATCAAACTTGTAAATGAAGCTAAAATTGCTGTTATTGGCCAAACAGGTAATTTAACACCAGCGGATAAAAAGATTTATGCATTGCGTGATGTAACTGGAACTGTCAACTCTATTCCGTTAATAGCGTCATCCATAATGAGTAAAAAAATTGCTGCGGGTGCAGATGCGATTGTACTTGATGTTAAAACAGGTAACGGTGCGTTTATGCAAACGGTAGAAGATGCCGAAGCGCTCGCCCATGCAATGGTTAAAATTGGAAATCAAGTAGGTCGTCAAACGATGGCGATTATTTCAGATATGAACCAACCATTAGGTTTGGGCATTGGGAATGCCCTAGAACTTAAAGAAGCCATTGATACACTTAAAGGAGAAGGTCCTGAAGATTTAACAGAACTCGTACTTACATTAGGTGCACAAATGGTCGTGTTAGCTAAAAAAGCTGAAACTTTAGAAGAAGCGCGCGTAAAATTACAAGAAGTGATTGATAACGGTGCTGCGATTGAAAAATTCAAAACGTTCTTAAGTAATCAGGGTGGAGATGCCTCTGTTGTAGATGATCCATCAAAATTGCCAACAGCGCAATATACATTTGAATTACCAGCGAAAACGTCAGGTGTTGTTTCTGAAATGGTAGCAAATGAAATTGGTATAGCATCAATGATGTTAGGTGCAGGGCGTCAAACTAAAGAAGATGACATTGATTTAGCTGTCGGACTGGTACTTCATAAAAAAATTGGTGATAAAGTTGAAGAGGGAGAATCTTTACTCACAATTCATGCTAATCAAGAAGATGTTGAAGCGGTTAAACAAAAATTATATGACAATATTACAATTTCTGATTCTGCAGAAACGCCAAAATTGATTTATAAAGTAATTACGGAGTAGTGATTGATTATGAAGCGATTTCAACGCGTTGTATTTGGCATTTTATTTGTGTTCATAGGGATTTTACACTTTGCGCGTGAAACGACATTTCGCAAAATTGTACCCCATTATTTACCATTCCGTAAAGCGGCGGTCCTCATTACTGGTGTGTGCGAAATCGTTTTTGGAATTGGCTTATTCATACGTCGTCCGAGTTATGTATTTAAACATATCATGATTGCTTTTTATGGGCTGTACTACCCGCAAATATTTATATGGCTCGACATATCGACAAAATAGAAGGCCTCCAATTGCCAAAATCGTTATTATATCTTCGTATCCCGTTACAGTTTCAGTTAATGAAATGGATACGTCATTTATAATTAAGTGGATGAAACTCAAGTATTTCACATTTAATTGTTTCAACACTTTGCTTTTCTAGGTGTCTTACTTCATAATGGATGTTTGGTTTCAGATTGATGCCTCAGCAGTCTCGGTTAAGTAAGCAATCAAAGTAATGTTATCATTCTCTTACTTTTGCTCTTATAGATTAAATTAAGAAACATAAATGAATAACAGGCAACGAAGTTCTCATGTATGCATGAATTTTGTTGCCTGTTTTGTTATACAGGATTGTGATGTTTCAACCCTTATTTATATGATTTAATGAATTTTCGCTAAGGGAGATGCTTGTCTATTCTCCATGCACCGCACCTTAATCATTAAATAGGCTTTAAAAGAAACTGACAAGTGAAATCAATATAAGATTATTTACCTTCTCCAAATACATCATGCCATTGATGACGCTTATCTAAAAATGCTTGCGCAATAGTTTTTGCTCCTTCAAGAGAATGGCTAGCTGCCCAACCACATTGTACTTCATTACACGCTGGGACCTCATTAGCATTTAAAACGTCATGAATCGTGTTTTCAATAATATTTAATACATCATCGTAATCTTTATGGTTAATAAATGACACATAAAAACCTGTTTGGCATCCCATTGGACTTAAATCTACGACTTTGTCTGAATGATTACGAATATTTTCAGCCATTAAATGTTCGAGACTGTGTAAACCTGGCATGTCCATATGTTCTTTATTTGGCTGTTTGAAACGAATATCATACTTGTAAATGTCATCTCCATTTTCCCCTTGCATTTTACCTGCAAGGCGTACATATGGTGCAACTACTTTTGTGTGATCTAAATTAAAACTTTCTACGTTCATTTTTGGCATATTGACATCCTCCTTTATTATTTTCATTTTACCATAACTTTCATTGTATCAAAGGGGGATGCCTTTTCATTGAATGAAGGAATGAGACCGAACCTATTTAAAAAGGGGGATGACGATGAGAATGATGCCTTAATTGGGTATGTGACATAACAGGGAGGAATTGTGTAAATAATAAAAATAGCATGACAAATCAGTCGATTTCCGATAAAATGAGTACTAATTAAATAACAATTTATCAAGAGTGGTGGAGGGAATTGGCCCTACGAAGCCCTGCAACCTCATCGAGTAACGATAAAGGTGCTAAATCCAACAATAGCATTTGACTATTGATAGATAAATGACATACAAATGGTTATCAACGTTTGATGTGCGTCTATTAATAGACTTACATCACGTATGATAACTTTTTGTTTTTGAAGGGAGAAATTACTTTGGTATCAGTAAGACAGCGCATTTTAGATTATATAGACAATCATCGCTTACATTATTTAGATATGAGCCACCAAATACATGATCGACCAGAATTAGGGAATGAGGAATTATTTGCGTCGCGTCTTTTAATAGACCAATTATCATCGCACGGTTTTAATATTGAAAAGGATATTGCAGGCCACTCAACAGGTTTTATCGCATCTTATGAGGCAAAAGAGCCAGGACCAACGATAGGGTTTTTAGCAGAGTATGATGCCTTACCGGGATTAGGACATGCGTGTGGACATAATATTATAGGGACCGCTAGTGTACTTGCAGGTATCGCGCTCAAACAAGTGATTGATGAACTTGGAGGCAGTGTCATTGTTTTTGGGTGTCCGGCTGAAGAAGGTGGCGAAAACGGTAGCGCAAAAGCATCCTACGTCAAAGAGGGGATTTTTGATGATGTGGATATTGCGCTGATGATTCATCCAGGAAATGACACGTATCCGACGATTCATACGCTTGCTGTAGATGTATTAGATATCCAGTTCTATGGCAAGAGTGCACATGCATCTGAAAATGCAGAAGATGCTAAGAATGCTTTAGATGCAATGCTCAGCTTTTTTAATGGTATAGCACAATTAAGACAACACATTCATAAATCAGAACGTGTCCATGGCGTCATTTTAGACGGTGGTAAAGCGGCGAATATCATTCCTGATTATACACATGCACGTTTTTATACACGTGCAACGACGAGGAAATCTCTCGACATATTAACAGAACGCGTGCATCAAATTGCAAAAGGCGCAGCCATTCAAACAGGTTGTAATTATGAGTTTGGACCAATTCAAAATGGGGTAAACGAATTTATCAAATCACCACAACTTGATGCTTTATTTGAACGTTATGCAACAGAATTAGGGGAAGAAGTCAGTCATGATGATTTTGGTTATGGTTCGACAGATACAGGTAATGTGAGCCATGTAGTGCCTACGATTCATCCACATATTAAAATAGGCCCGCGTAGCTTAGTTGGTCATACACATCGATTTAGAGAAGCAGCAGCAAGCCCTATGGGAGATAAGGCGTTAATTAAAGGTGCGAAAATTATTGCATTAATGGGAGCAAGTATACTTCAAGATTATGATTTGTTAGCCACGATTCAAAAGGAACATCAATTATTAAGGGAGAAATTATAAATGACTGACCATCTACGTTTAAAATTGGGAGACTTATACGCTGATGATATCGTATATACATCACGTCCATCTTATATTTCTAATCCATGGTTAGAACCAGACGAGCATCAATCGAATTTTTTAACAGGACGAGAATTATTGATTGCTGATATGCCAGTCATTGTACATGAGGCCAGTGTTACTGATAAATTACAAATTTTGTTTAATTATGTGAATCAAACGATACCGAACAATATTTATACATTCAAAGATAAAGAAAGTTATGAACAGTTATTAAAACAACTTACTGAACAAGATCAAAAGCGCATTTATACACAGTATGTGCATGGTGAAGATTTAATACACCGTACACGCTATGCGATGAATAAGCAGATGTTTGTTGATTTAAATACTAAGTCAAGGATTCCTGAATGGACAGAAGGTAAATATCTACCTAAAAGAGAGGTGGTAGATATTGAGATGCTTCATCATGCTTTAGAACATTGGACACTACCTCTTGTTTTAAAACCTGGAGATGATTTACCTACTGCAGGTGGGTATGGCGTGATGATATGTTATAATCAATCAGATTTAGATGAAGCAGTAGCACGTATTGACAATGCGAAAGAAGCCACACAAACTATCATTATTGAACAATGTGTGGAAGCTAAAGAAAATTACTGTGTGCAATATGCCGTACACCCTGATAAAGGTATTGTTTACCTAGGGGCAGCCAAACAGTTAACGAATGCTTATGGATTTTATAATGGTAATACTAATGCTATACATGTACCTCAAGCAGTCATTGATGCAGGATTTGAAATTATGAAAATTGGTGTAGATAAAGGATTTATAGGTGTTGCGGGGTTTGATTTACTTGTTGATAAAGAAGAGGACATTTATGCGATTGATTTGAATTTTAGACAAAATGGTTCAACAAGTATGTTATTACTCGATCATTTATTAACTGGCAAACATCATAAATTTTATAGCTATGTGTCTAAAGCCGACAGACAAACGTTTTTTCAAGCGATTGAAAAATATGTCCGACAAGGCGTCCTTTATCCATTATCTTATTATGATGGTGATTATTATAAAACGCGTAATGTCAGTTCACGATTTGCAGGCATTTGGCATGCGAACAGTCTTGAACAAATCGAGGCACTTGAGCAAGCCTTTCTTATAGAAGCAGGTTTAAAATAATCAATAGTAGCGTGTTTTTGTAACGAACTAAAATTGTTAGCGTATATGTTATCTGATATGAAAATACGCGATGGTTTCTATTTTTGTCACATTGACGAAATGTAGACAGTAGTTTATATTCAACGTAAAGAGCTCATTTAGAGAGGGAGAAAAAGATGTCGTATAAAAATGAACGTTTTTACAAAGATATTCTGACAAATGAGCAATTTTTTATCGCAGTAAAAGATAAAAAAATTGTGAAGCATTTGCATAATGGGAAACAATTATTTTGCTTTTGGACGAGGGAAAGTTTGGCAAAAGCATATCTCGAAAATCTAAATGTTGAATTTGATAAAATTAAGGCGATGGATATCGATCGTTTTACAACTTATGAACTTGACGATATGTTTGATGAAGAGGATGAAGCGGTTGTGAATGTGACGATTGATGCAGAAGGTCATGAAATTAAAATTTTATCGGCTTTTAATGATATTATGACTGATATTGATCGCTTACGCATTCGAGAATTTGTTGAAGATGTTTCTAAAACCGACACTGTATATGGTCTTACACGTAAAGGTACTAAGCAATTTATGGTCGTAAGTGATGAAAATGATAATTTTGAACAATCTCATTTCATGCCTGTTTGGAGTTTAAGCCAGCGAGCGAAGCGTGTTGCTGAAGAAGACTTCGAAACACTTGAACTTATTGACGTTGAAGGTGAAGTGTTTTCAGAATGGTTAGACGAATTGCGTGATGACAATCGTTACGTTGCAATAGACTTAAAACCAGGCGTCGTTGGTACCATTGTAAGTGCACAAAAATTAGCGAATGAATTAACATTTTAATAAAGTGAGATAACATATCTAAAAGTTTAGCCTTCAAAATTCATTTTTATTGAATTTTGAAGGCTATTAATATACGTTTCATTATAAATATAATGTACCGAGTGCGCCTGAAAATGCGCCATTATTTAAATAGTGAGGTGTAAAACCACGTAATATCGTATAATCCGTGACTACTTTTTGGAGTAATGGATTATTATGGAAAGATGAACCAATATAAACAACATCATGCGCTCCATGCTCTCTCGCGACATGAATGGATACGGTGGTAACACTTTCACCTACAACACCAATTAGTGAAGCTAATTTATCAGCAGGCGTAAATGTTTTGTCTAAATTTAATAAAACATGTCCAAAATTCGCCGCAGTCAGTTCACCAGAAATAGGTGGGGTATCATTTTTATAAATATGTTTCACTTTCAAATCTATGATGTCGCGATTTCCTTTTTGTGCTAGGTCTGTGAGTTGTGTGTAATCTTTGATTTCAGTTAATAAGTAACCTAATCCGCGTATCATACCGCCACCGGTACCAATACCACCTACACGTTGTTGACCTTGTGCATCGGCTAAATGAATAGATGTCCCTGTTCCAACATTAGTAAAAATATAGCGTTCTAATGCAATACCTTGTTCTTTTAAAAGAAGCTCAACACCTTTATCAGCAGCATCGAATTCAATAAATTGTTTAGCATCACAATGGAGTAAATCATTGAGTGCTTTCGCATTGCCACCTGTTATACAAATATTGGAACATGTTTGTTCATTTAACCAATTTGCTACGTTTTCTATATCCGTAGTGAGACGTGTTTCGTACGTACGCTGACCACCATTTTCAACTACAATTTTAATTAGCGTACCACCTGCGTCAATTCCGATTCGCATCGCTTGTTCACCTCAAAATTATTGTTTATCACCACTATATACTATATGATAATCACAAAAATACAAGTTTTAATTATAATTTTTAAAATGTCTAGGGGGATTCGTTTATGAAGTTAAGTCCATATATTTTAGTTGAAAATGTAAATGACGCTTTACATTTTTATCATGACACGTTTGGTGGGGAAAAGATCATTTTAAATGAACATCAAGGTAAAGTGTTACACGCGGAATTAAAAATTCAAGAAGATGTCGTTATCCATTTATCAGACACGTATGGTAAACCCGTGCAAAATGACGGCAATCAAATTTTACTCACGTTCGATCACCCAGGTACGCAACAACGTATTTTCGACGCTTTAAGTGTACAGGGGAACCCACACATGCCGTTAAATAAAACCTTCTTTAATGCTATTCATGGGCAAGTTAAAGATCGATATGGTGTGAACTGGTTGATGAATTGTTTTGTTCAAGAATAAACATTATTTATTCTTGAAATTGAAAAAAGCCTTCAAAATTCATTTCTAATGAACTTTGAAGGCCATTTTTTATCCAACATATCATTTTTCAAGTTACAATTGATAAATGATTTACATTTCGTTATCTCTTTCTCGTTCTTCAATTGTTCGAGAAAAGTCTTTCTCGTCATCTATATGTGTCATTTGGAAATGTTTCGTGTGTTCACGTCTTAAGGCGTTCATAAGTGCAAAAATCATAAGTAATAAAATTATGGAAAATGGGAGCCCAGTAACCACTGATGCTGTTTGTAAACTTGTTAAACCACCTGCGACAGTTAATGCTACAGAAATAGCACCAATAAGTATGCCCCAAACCATTTTATGTTTACGTTTAGGATTTTCAACGCCACCCGTTGCCATTCCAGAGACAATATGTGTCGTTGAATCTGCGCTCGTAACAATAAACGTAAAGATAAGGATAATGGCTAAGGCACTCGTGACTTCATATAAAGGAAATTTGCTTAACAACTCAAACAAAGCTACCGTATAATCCTTATCAACGACATTTTCGATGCCATCTTTTTTATGAAGCGCATAATTAATTGCAGTGCCTCCAAATCCAGCAATCCATGTGAATGAAATCATTGGTGGAATGATTAACACACCTACGACAAATTCACGTATGGTTCTACCTCTAGATACGCGTGCAACAAAACCACCAATAAATGGTGACCATGAAATGACCCAAGCCCAATAGAAAACCGTCCACTTTTGAATCCATGAATTATCACCAGTGTATGGATCCATACGTAAACTATATTGTACGAAGTGAGAAATATAGTCGCCTATAGAAACAGTGAAAGTTTCAACGATAAAGCGTAAATCTCCGACGATAAAAATGAATACGAGTAATATTGCACCGATAATAATGTTTAAATTACTCAACCATTTTACACCACGATTCAATCCTGACAACGCTGACCCTAAAAAGATGCAGGTCATAATTAAAGTAATAATGATTAATGTCACATTCGTATTTGGCACATGGAACACATGATTTAAGCCCCCGGCAATTTGTAAAATACCGAGACCTATTGAAGTTGCGATACCCATGACAGTAGCAATAATTGCTAAAATATCAATAATGTTTCGATATGGGCGTTTGTATGTTTCACCAAAAACGGGTTCCATAGCAGTAGAGATTAGGCCGTCACGTTGCTTTCTAAATTGAAAATAGGCAACAATTAAGCCGCTCATCGCAAAAATAGACCATTGTGAAATACCCCAGTGGAAAAAAGTGTATCCCATAGCCAAACGAGCCGATTCAGCTGTTTGTCCTTTAGTGCTGGAAAATGGAGAATGTAGATAATGGGTAAGTGGTTCAGCTACACCCCAGAATACGATACCAACACCTAAGCCCGCTGAAAACAGCATGCCAATCCATGATATAAATGAAAATTCAGGTTCTTCATCATCATGACCGAGTTTAAATCGACCATAACGAGAGAGGGCGAGAAAAATTAAAAACAAGTCTAAAACAAAGACGATAATTAAAAAGAGCCAGCCAAAATTTAAAGCAATTGCATTATATGTATTTTGTGCATAAAATCCAAAGCCTTTTGGAAATAAGGCAGCTAGTAAAGTAAATAATAAGATAATAGAAAAAGAGACGATATAGACGAAATTTCGATTCTTTTTCTTTTTTGTTAGCGAAGGTTTAGGTTTTTTCATAATATCCCCTTTCGAGTTTGAAAAATCAGAAAATAGTGTATAGTTATACATGCGAAAATCATAATTAATAAAGGAATGAATTTTCATAATGATAAAAAGTAAACGCTTTGATGATATTACTATACATTTGTATGAAGAGCAATACCGTGATGCACTTTATAAATTTAAACTCAATGAACGTCAACGCATCTATTCTTCCTTACCCGAAGAAGTACTGGATGATGCACTGAATGATCCTAATCGAAAGGCAAACGTTGTCTTGAACAACGATGGGGATGTTGTTGGTTTTTTTGTCCTACATCAACATTATCAACATGAAGGTTATGATACCCCTGAAGAAGTTGTTTATATTCGTTCGTTATCTATTAATGAACAGTTTCAAGGTCATGGCTATGGTACTAAAATCATGATGAATCTTCCAGAATATGTTCAAAGTGTTTTTCCTGATTTCGGACATTTATACCTTGTCGTTGATGCAGAAAACGAAGCAGCATGGAATGTCTATGAGCGTGCAGGTTTTATGCACACGGCAACAAAAGAGGAGGGACCGATTGGAAAAGAACGACTTTATTATTTAGATTTAAGTTCTAAATATGTATCCTCATTAAAATTAAGTCGCAGTGACCAATCTGATTTATGGCCAGTAGACATTATTGATTTAAATCTTAATCAAGAAAAAGTAGGCTTTTTAGCTATTGAACAATTTCAATCTCGATTGATTATTAGAGCTGTCCTCGTAGAAGATGAGCATCGTGAATCAGGTATTGCTCAAAACGCATTACGACAATTGTCTACGTATGTACGCCAAAAATATGACAATATTGATGTCATTGAAGTGATGTTATTTGGTGCAAGTAACAAACTCAAACCATTGTTTCAAAAAAGTAATTTTGTAGAAGCAATCGTCACTGAAAATTATACAATGTTTGAAAAATATATTAACTACTAAATAAATTGGTTGCATTTCAAAAAAAAACTATTGCTAAACATTGCGTTATATTCAAGACTCATTTATAATCAATGTTTGTTATAGTATGTTATATAAGAAGACGAGATGTCTTTAAAATGTAGGAGTAACGTGAATCTTTGAAAGGAAGATGTGCCAATGAAATTACAAGATTACACACAAGAAATGGTTGATGAAAAAGCGTTTATTGATATGGCATATACGCTTTTAACTGAAAAAAATGAAACAATGAATCTTTATGATATTATTGATGAATTTAAGCAAATTGGTCATTATGAAGACGATCAAATTGAAAATCGCGTCGTTCAATTTTATACAGACTTAAACACTGATGGTCGATTTTTAAGTGTCGGTGACAACGTTTGGGGATTACGCGATTGGTATTCCGTTGATGATATAGAAGAAAAAATTGCACCAACGATTCAAAAGTTTGAAATTCTTGATGAAGATGATGAAGAAGATAAGAACTTGAAATTGCTTGGTGAAGATGACAATGACGGTGATGACAATATCCCTAGTGTGACAGATGACCAAGAAGAACTTAACGACCCTGAAGATGAGCGTGTAGAAGATGAAATCGAAGAATCTGATTTAGTCGTTGAAGACGATGAAGAAGATTTAGATGATGCATACGATGATGAAGAAGATCTTTTAGAAGAAGAAGAGTAATTCATTTTAAAAATATGTTCGTTAATGAAACGGCCATTGTTCCACTTTATTCGTATCAATGGATAATGTAAATTTAACATAAAGTTTATTGACTTTTTATGACAACATGATAGAATTTTATTCGGGCTCCTTTAAATAGGACAATGAAAAAACGCATACGTCAATAGAGATAAATACGTACGTAATTACGTAATGATATAAATGACGTTCATTCGTTCCCCCCTTACATGAAATGATTGTGAGAGGGGACTTTTTTATTTTATAAATCAATGTAATAACATGTTTACTGTTTGAAATGGATTTACCCCTTAGTAAATGCATCTGATATGAAATGAGGAGGAAATACACATGACAAAATTTATTTTTGTGACTGGTGGCGTTGTATCATCATTAGGTAAAGGAATCACTGCCGCTTCACTTGGGCGTCTTTTGAAAGATCGTGGATTATCTGTAACGATTCAAAAATTTGATCCATATTTAAATGTAGATCCAGGGACAATGAGTCCGTATCAACATGGAGAAGTTTTTGTAACTGATGATGGTGCAGAAACGGATTTAGATCTAGGTCATTATGAGCGTTTTATCGATATTAATTTAAACAAGTATTCAAACGTGACAGCAGGAAAAGTGTATTCACATGTTTTAAAGAAAGAGCGTCGTGGAGATTATCTTGGTGGAACTGTTCAAGTCATTCCACACATTACAAATGAAATTAAATCTAGATTACTTCTAGCAGGCGAAAGTACGAATGCTGACGTTGTCATCACCGAAATTGGTGGAACTACGGGTGACATCGAATCTTTACCGTTTATTGAAGCAATCCGTCAAATTCGAAGTGATTTAGGTCGTGAAAATGTAATGTACGTACATTGTACGTTACTACCTTATATTAAAGCTGCTGGTGAAATGAAAACGAAACCAACACAACATAGTGTTAAAGAGCTACGTGGTTTAGGTATTCAACCAGATTTAATTGTCGTACGTAGTGAATATGAAATGAGTCAAGAATTAAAAGATAAAATTGCCTTATTCTGTGATATTGATAAGAAAAGTGTCATTGAATGCCGTGATGCGGAATCATTATATGAAATTCCTTTACAATTAAGCCGTCAAGATATGGATGACATTGTAATTAATCGTTTAGGATTAAAAGCGCAATACGAAACACAATTAGATGAATGGAATCATTTAATCAATGTTGTGAATAATTTAGAAGGTAAAGTCACGATTGCATTGGTTGGTAAATACGTGGCACTACAAGACGCTTATTTATCAGTTGCAGAAGCTTTAAAACATGCAGGATACCCATTTATGAAAGATATCGAGATTAGATGGATTGATTCAAGTGAAGTGACAGATGAAAATGCTGAAAGTTACTTCCACGATGTTGATGGTATTTTAGTGCCAGGTGGGTTTGGTTTCCGTGCGAGTGAAGGTAAAATTTCTGCAATTAAATACGCGCGTGAACATCACATCCCATTCTTTGGTATTTGTTTAGGCATGCAATTAGCAACTGTTGAATATGCACGTCACGTTGTAGGCTTAACGGATGCGCATTCAGCTGAATTAGATCCTAATACTCCATATCCTGTGATTGACTTATTACCTGAACAAAAAGATATAGAAGATTTAGGTGGAACGTTACGTTTAGGTTTATATCCATGTACAATTAAAGAGGGAACACTAGCTGAACGTATTTATGGAGAAAAGGAGATTCAAGAACGCCATCGTCATCGTTATGAATTTAATAATGAATACCGTGAAAAATTAGAAGCAGCGGGTATGATTTTCTCGGGAACAAGCCCAGATGGTCGCCTAGTAGAAATGGTTGAAATAGAGAACCACCCATTTTTCTTAGCGTGTCAATTCCACCCAGAATTTTTATCACGTCCAAATCGTCCGCAACCGATTTTTAAATCATTTATCGAAGCTGCGATTCAATATCAATCAAAATAATATGTCGACACAATACGTATGCTATTTTGACTAATACTTTGTGTAGAAAACGATAATAAAAACACTTTCGTTAAAATTCCTCTTAATGTGAATGGAACGAAAGTGTTTTATTCTTTTATCGCTAACTTATATGACTCATCTTGAGCTTCTTTAATAAAGTTACCTTTTGCTTATAGGGTGGTTATAAATTATAAATCTAAGTCACGTATCATCTCGATCATTTGAATGTAGATTTCATAATAGACAAAGTTAATCGCAATGTTGTGCGGCGTCACCACTTTATCATAATCTTCTGTCATAACAATGGCACGTGGCGTTGATAGATTAATAAAATGTATCAAATGTTCAGGTATGTCATATGACTTAGAAGGGTTTGTAACCAATACGACTTCATGTTGGTATTCCAGTAAGTGTTCTAAATCATTTATGAGTGCATCAGTGACATAAGGGCTAAATAAAAAAACTCGGTCGGTAGTGTCTAAGTCTGAAAACGATGGTACGTCATCTAACGCTATACTTGATGCTAACTTTTCTTCGCTTGATAATACATAATGCTCAAACCATTTGAGATCATCATAACCTTTAACGTACACATGACCTTCACCACCTATAGCTTGAATGAGACATTGCGCGGCCATTTGAATGTCTAACTCCTGTTCATTCAATCGATTAAAAATGCCTGTTAATTGTGTAGCTAACATTTTTGACATTTAAACGCCTCCATTTTCTTAAATCATTGGGTTTAATTTTAATTAAGAATTTAAAGAATATCAACAAAATATTTTAGGTTTTAAATGGTGGCGCTTTCATTGACGAAATGGTGAAATAATCCCATTTTATCACGATTATTTATGCATTTTGTGCACAATTTTGCTATAATATGAATATAAATTTATGTGCGTTACGCACTCAAGGAGGAACTTTCATGCCTTTAGTTTCAATGAAAGAAATGTTAATCGACGCAAAAGAAAATGGTTATGCGGTAGGTCAATACAACCTCAATAACTTAGAATTCACACAAGCAATCTTACAAGCTTCTCAAGAAGAGAATGCACCTGTAATTTTAGGTGTATCAGAAGGTGCCGCACGCTATATGGGTGGTTTTTATACTGTAGTTAAAATGGTAGAAGGGTTAATGCATGACTACAATATTACAATTCCTGTAGCGATTCACTTAGACCATGGTTCAAGTTTCGATAAATGTAAAGAGGCGATTGATGCTGGATTCACATCTGTAATGATCGATGCATCACACGAACCATACGAAGATAACGTTAAAGTGACTTCAAAAGTTGTTGAATACGCACATGCTCGTGGCGTATCAGTAGAAGCTGAATTAGGTACAGTTGGTGGTCAAGAAGATGACGTTGTAGCTGACGGCGTAATCTATGCTGACCCAATCGAATGTCAAAATTTAGTAAAAGATACAGGTATTGATACGTTGGCGCCTGCACTTGGTTCTGTTCATGGTCCTTACAAAGGTTTACCAAACTTAGGATTTAAAGAAATGGAAGAAATTGGTGCATCAACAGGCCTTCCACTTGTATTACATGGTGGAACTGGTATTCCTACAGATGATATCAAAAAAGCAATTTCATTCGGTACTGCAAAAATCAACGTTAATACTGAAAACCAAATTGCTTCAGCGAAACGTGTGCGTGAAGTTTTAGATGCGGATAAAGAAGTTTACGATCCACGTAAATATTTAGGACCAGCTCGTGAAGCAATCAAAGAAACTGTAATTGGTAAAATTAGAGAATTTGGTACTTCTAACAAAGCTGATAACATTAAAGGTTAATGATTAAATAGATATAAATTAAAAAAGCTGAGACGCATAAGGTGTCTCAGCTTTTTTATAGGGTATAAAGTTAAAAATGGTCTTTTTTATAATGTTGCTAAATCGTATGTATATCACTATTTTTTAAAGTTGCTACTTTTTCAATAAACGTATGTAATCATTTGTCATTCAGTGGTAAAATTAGAATTAATACCAATATTTTTAAGACGAATTAAAGTGTTTACAACGATGAGACCTATTTTGCATTTTGAAAAATTTTACATTATAATGCCTATATTATGATATTTTATGGAGAAATTGAGCAATGGAAAAGGAGTTCAATCACATGGCGCAAGAAGTTATTAAAATTAAAGGTGGCCAAACGCTTAAAGGGAAGGTAGAAATAAGCGGTGCTAAAAATAGCTCTGTGGCAATCATTCCTGCTACGATATTAGCTGAAGAACCTGTCACATTAGATGGTTTGCCTAAAATTTCAGATGTGGAAACATTAGTGAGTTTACTTGAGGATCTTAACATTAAAGCAGAGTTGGATGATACTACGTTACATGTAGATCCTACTGAAATACAAAACGCTGCTCTACCTAATAATAAAGTAGAGTCTTTACGTGCATCATATTATATGATGGGTGCATTACTTGGCCGCTTCAAAAAATGTGTTATTGGGCTTCCTGGGGGATGTCCATTAGGGCCTAGACCGATTGATCAACATATTAAAGGCTTTAAAGCTCTAGGTGCTAAAATTGATGAATCAAGTGCGACCTCAATGAAAATCGAAGCAGATCGTCTTGTTGGTGCTAATATTTATTTAGACATTGTCAGTGTAGGTGCGACGATAAATATCATGCTTGCAGCCTCTCGTGCTGAAGGTCAAACAATCATTGAAAATGCTGCCAAAGAACCAGAAGTTGTTGATGTTGCAAACTTTTTAAATAGTATGGGAGCAAGAGTCACAGGGGCAGGGACGAGTTCAATTAAAATTGTAGGTGTACCGCATTTACATGGAAGTCGTCATAGCATAATCCCTGACCGCATTGAAGCTGGAACATATATGTGTATTGCTGCAGCGAGTGGTGAACAGGTTGTCATTGATAACATTATTCCAAAACACGTGGAACCACTCACAGTAAAGTTAAAAGAACTAGGGGTTAACATTGATGTCGGCGATGACTTCATGGTAGTACAACGTGCGCACCCATATCATAGTGTTGATATTAAAACATTAGTTTACCCAGGGTTTGCCACAGATTTACAACAGCCCATTACGCCATTACTTTTCTTAGCTGAAGGGCCAAGCTTCGTAAAAGAAACCATTTATCCTGAACGCTTTAAACACGTGCCAGAATTGCAAAAAATGAATGGAGCGATTGACGCTGACCTTGGTACAGCAACTATTAAACCGTCACACCTTACAGGGGCAGAAGTCTATGCCAGTGATTTACGTGCAGGCGCTTGTTTAATTGTCGCAGGATTAATTGCTGAAGGCGAAACGACAATTTATAATGTCAAACATATTTATAGAGGGTATACAGATATCGTCAATACATTAAAAAAACTTGGTGCTGATATTTGGACAGAATCCGTTGATGCTTAATCTATAAAATATTGGACTTGCAAGTAATGTTAAGAGGTGAGAGCCATGGAAGTTTGTCCATATTTACAAGAAACATTTAAAATTTTAGGGCGCAGTTGGAATGGACTTATTTTACATTATTTATCCACTTGTCCGGAACATAAAGCACACTTTTCTCAATTGAAAAAAGATTTACAACCCATCACGAATCGTGCGTTATCGATAAAACTTACAGAACTAGCAGATCGTGGATTGATTACAAAGCATGTTATTTCAGAAACCCCTCCATCAGTGTGTTATCATTTGACGCAAAAAGGGATTGATTTAGCGCAAGCATTAAAACCTTTAGAAGACTGGGCGCATCATCATGTGACATTAGAAGATCAAGGTTAAGCTTACTTGTTTCATTTATAAATGTTTAACAGCCAAATAGGACGAGCACTTGCTTGTCTATTTGGCTTTTTATGTTTAAGCAAAATTCATGCAAGAGAAGTACGCAAGGCGTATAGTTTAACTAAGTCCTTTTTTGGAAATACTTGATATAGGACGAAACGTTCGGAAAAGGAGTGTCATAGTATGAGAAACCAAACGAAACAATATATAAACGGTGAATGGGTAGACAGTCACAGTGGTGAGACGATTGATGTGATAAATCCTGCAACTGAAGAAGTTTTTGGCCGTATTGCCAAAGGGGATGAAACAGATGTCAAACAAGCGGTACAAGCAGCATATGATGTATATATAAAGTTTAGACAGACCCCAGTAAAAGAACGTCAAGCATTATTAGGGCGTATTGTAGATGAATATAAAAAACGTAAAGACGATTTAATTGAAGCAATGACACTTGAATTAGGTGCACCGGTGACAAAATCTGAAAAGGTACATTACCAAATGGGATTGAATCATTTTCAAGCTGCATATGATGCTTTAGATGATTTTCAATTTGAAGAACAACGTGGCGATCATTTAGTGGTTAAAGAAGCGATTGGTGTTGCTGGTTTAATTACACCATGGAATTTCCCGACAAACCAAACGTCATTAAAATTAGCAGCCGCCTTTGCTGCTGGTGCACCAGTTGTTTTAAAACCTTCTGAAGAAACACCTTTTGCTGCTATTATTTTAGCTGAAATTTTCGAAGCTGCAGGTGTACCTAAAGGTGTCTTCAATCTCGTCAATGGAGATGGTGAAGGTGTAGGTAATCCGTTGAGCGAACACCCTGATGTGCGCATGATGTCCTTTACAGGTTCTGGCGGCACAGGCTCAAAAATTATGGAAAAGGCTAGTAAAGACTTCAAAAAAGTGTCATTAGAATTAGGTGGTAAATCACCATATATCATTTTAGATGATGCTGATGTTGATGGTGCTGCACAGGCCGCTGTTAATAAAGTGGTTAATAATACAGGACAAGTGTGTACGGCTGGTACACGAACGCTTATCCCTGAATCCATGAAAGCAGATTTCTTAGAAAAAGCTAAAATGCACATGGCGAATGTTAAGGTTGGAGATCCCCAAAATAAAGACACGGATATGGGACCAATTATTAACAAAAAACAATATGATCAAGTTCAAGATTATATCCAAAAAGGTATAGATGAAGGGGCACAACTTTACTTCGGCGGCACAGGTCATCCTGATGGCTTAGACCAAGGTTATTTTGCGAAACCCACAATTTTCTCTGACGTAGATAATAAGATGACCATTGCTCAGGAAGAAATTTTTGGACCAGTTATGTCGGTCATCACGTACACAGATATTGATGATGCTATTCGCATTGCCAATGATACAAAGTATGGCTTGGCAGGTTACGTATACGGTCAAGATAAAGATACATTGAAAAAAGTAGCGCGCGCGATTGAAGCGGGTACAGTTGAGATTAATGAAGCTGGTCGCACACCAGACTTACCATTTGGAGGTTACAAACAATCTGGTATTGGACGTGAATGGGGCGACTATGGTATTGAAGAATTTTTAGAAGTAAAATCCATTGCAGGTTATTTTAAATAATTGAACACAACCACGTGTTAAATAACGCTTATTGTTAAAAAAGCGATATTTAATCACGTGGTTCATTTATGTTTCAATTTATATCATGTTTTGTATTTACCTTTAAAATTTGCTATAGTATTGATGTTATCGTATCAAAAATGCGATTAAAGAATTTATTATGAAATGAGTGTTAAATATGGCGACTAGGGAAAGAACCTCACCTCAATATGAGTCTTTTCATGAATTGTACAAAAACTACACGACTAAAGCTTTGACCGAAAAAGCCAAATCTTTAAAACTATCGAACTATAGTAAGTTAAACAAAAAAGAACTTGTTCTTGCCATAATGGAAGCACAAATGGAAAAAGACGGTAACTATTATATGGAAGGCATTCTAGACGATATTCAACCAGATGGTTACGGTTTTCTACGTACAGTTAATTATTCTAAAGGTGAAAAAGATATATATATTTCTGCATCACAAATCAGACGATTTGAAATCAAATTAGGTGATAAAGTTACTGGTAAAGTCAGACAACCTAAAGAAAACGAGAAGTATTACGGCTTGCTACAAGTTGATTTTGTAAATGACCATAATGCAGAAGAAGTCAAAAAACGACCACATTTCCAAGCGTTAACACCTCTTTATCCTGAAGAACGTATCAAATTAGAAACAGACCCCGACAAATACTCCACACGTGTTATGGATTTAGTAACACCAATCGGATTAGGACAACGTGGTTTAATCGTTGCACCACCTAAAGCAGGTAAAACCTCTTTATTAAAAGAAATCGCAAATGCTATTGTAAAAAACAAACCTAATGCTAAATTATTTATTTTACTTGTGGGTGAAAGACCTGAGGAAGTTACTGATATTGAGCGTTCAGTTGAAGAAGCTGAAGTTGTACATTCCACATTTGATGAACATCCGAAACATCATGTTAAAGTTGCAGAGTTATTACTTGAAAGAGCAAAACGTCTCGTTGAAATCGGTGAAGATGTAATTGTGCTTATGGATTCAATCACGCGATTAGCACGTGCGTATAATTTAGTGGTACCCCCAAGCGGTCGTACATTATCAGGCGGTTTAGACCCTGCTTCATTACATGGACCTAAAACGTTTTTCGGTGCTGCACGTAATATTGAAGCTGGTGGGAGCCTTACAATATTAGCTACAGCACTCGTTGATACTGGCTCTCGTATGGATGATATGATTTATGAGGAGTTCAAAGGGACAGGGAATATGGAATTACATTTAGATCGTCGTTTGTCTGAACGTAGAATCTTCCCAGCTATTGATATTTCTAGAAGTTCAACGCGTAAAGAAGAACTACTGATTCCTAAAAATGAACTTGAAAGTTTATGGCAATTACGCAACATGTTCTCCAATTCGCCAGACTTTGCAGAACGTTTTATCCGACGATTAAAGAAAACTAAAACTAATGCAGACTTTTTTGAAGAGTTGAAAAAAAGTGCAGTTGAAAGTACTAAAACAGGGAAACCTATTATTTAATTTAAAGAAATGTTTTCGTGGGGTTGCTTTTTAAAAAGGCAACCTTTATAATGTACAAGTATTGGGTAAAACTCACAAATAACTCTGTTCCAGATGGTTCAGGGCAAAGGAGCTGAAAATAATGAAACAAGGCATTCATCCAGAATACCGTAAAGTAATCTTCTTAGATACAACTACTAACTTTAAGTTTTTAAGTGGTTCTACGAAGTATTCAAGCGAAACAATGGAATGGGAAGATGGTAACGAGTATCCAGTTATCCGTTTAGATATTTCTTCTGACTCTCACCCATTCTACACAGGACGTCAAAAATTTGCTGCTGCAGATGGTCGTGTGGAACGTTTCAACAAGAAATTCGGTCTCAAATCAAACAACTAATCTTCGTTATAACGAGTTATTGGAAAACAGTAAAGAAAACAATCTTTATATGCTTTCTTTCTATTTTAAGCATCCTCATTTAAGAGGATGCTTTTTTTAATGAAATCATCAAAAACGTTATTAAAATATGATATAATGAAGCGATTATGTTTTGGAAAAGGTGGCATAAAAAATGTACGAAGCGTATCATTCAGGATGGATTGAATGCATCACAGGAAGTATGTTTAGCGGTAAATCTGAAGAACTTATTCGCCGTTTACGACGTGGTGTTTATGCGAAACAAAAGGTAATAGTTTTCAAACCAACGATTGATGACCGTTATCATAAAGAAAAAATCGTTTCACATAATGGTAATGCGATAGAAGCGATTAACATCACTGAAGCAAGCGAGATTTGGCAACATGATTTAACAGGGGTTGATATCATAGGTATTGATGAAATTCAATTTTTTGATCGCACTGTTGTAGATATTGCTCAAACACTTGCACAAAGAGGATATCGTGTCATTACAGCAGGTCTAGACATGGATTTTAAAGGAGAGCCATTTCATCCCGTTCCAGAGATGTTAGCCGTAAGTGAACATATTACAAAACTTCAAGCTGTATGTGCAGTTTGTGGCGCTTCTTCAAGTCGTACACAAAGACTCATCAATGGAAAACCAGCGAAAGTTGATGATCCAATCATATTAGTGGGTGCTAATGAAAGTTATGAACCACGTTGTCGTGCGCATCATGTAATTCTACCGAGCGAGTCAAAAGAGGAGGAAAATGAGTAATGTTTGATCAATTAGATATTGTTGAAGAAAGATATGAACAACTAAATGAGTTGCTAAGTGATCCAGAGGTTGTAAGTGATTCTGATAAATTAAGAAAATATTCTAAAGAGCAATCTGAACTTCAAAAAACCGTAGAAGTCTACCGTAATTATAAGCAAGTTAAAGAAGAATTAAATGATATTGAAATCATGTTAAATGAAACGTCAGATGCGGATGAAATAGAAATGTTAAAAGAAGAAGCGACAACGCTTAAACCACAAATTCCGCAGTTTGAAGATGAACTGAAATTATTACTAATTCCGAAAGACCCTAATGATGACAAAGATGTTATTGTAGAGGTTAGAGCTGCAGCAGGTGGTGACGAAGCAGCAATTTTTGCTGGAGACCTGTTTAGAATGTATACAAAATATGCGGAAGCCAATCGCTTTAAAACTGAAATAGTCGAAGCAACTGAAAGTGACCACGGTGGATATAAAGAAATTAGTTTTTCTGTTTCGGGTGAAGGTGCATACAGTAAATTAAAATTTGAAAATGGTGCACATCGTGTGCAACGTGTTCCTGAAACTGAATCTGGTGGACGTATTCATACATCAACGGCAACAGTAGCAGTATTGCCTGAGGTTGAAGATGTTGAGATTGAAATTCGTAATGAAGACTTGAAGATAGATACGTACCGTTCAAGTGGTGCAGGGGGTCAGCACGTGAATACAACAGATTCAGCTGTTCGTATTACTCACTTGCCAACAGGTGTGATTGCTACATCATCAGAAAAATCTCAAATTCAAAACCGTGAAAAAGCGATGAAAGTGTTAAAAGCACGTTTGTATGATATGAAAGTTCAAGAAGAACAGCAAAAATATGCTGCACAACGTAAGTCAGCTGTAGGTACAGGTGACCGTTCGGAACGCATTAGAACGTATAATTATCCTCAAAGTCGTGTTACCGATCATCGAATTGGCTTAACGTTACAAAAGTTAGACCAAATTATGGAAGGTAAACTCGATGAAGTCATTGATGCTTTAACAACGCATGAACAAACTGAAAAATTAAAAGAGCTTAATAACGGTGAAATTTAATACATGGGTTCGAGATGCGCGCAACCAATTAGTGGCACATGAATATGAAGCTGCACAAGTAGATTGGCTCGTTATGGATATGATGGATTGGTCGCGTACAGATTATGTGATGCATCAACATGACGATATGACTGACCAAGTGCATCAGATATTAAAGCAAGGTTTGTTGCGACTTTTAAAAGGAGAACCGGTTCAATATATTGTTGAGAAAGCATCCTTTTTTAATCGAGATTTCAAAGTAACACAAGATGTGCTCATACCGCGACCTGAAACTGAAGAGGTTGTCATGAAGCTAATGGAAATGATGTCAAGTGGGCAAGTTGCAGACATCGGTACGGGTAGTGGTATCATTGCAATCACATTAAAAAAAGAAATGCCTCAGTTGAATGTTTGGGCCACGGATATTTCTGAAAATGCATTAGATATAGCGAAGTATAATGCAGAAAAAAATCAAGCTGACATTCAATTTGTTTTAGGTGATACATTGGTACCTTTAATTGAAAAAGGACTATTATTAGATGGATTAATCTCTAATCCACCTTATATATGTCGATCAGAACAAGATGTCATGAGTGAAAGTACACTGAACTTTGAACCCCATATCGCACTATTTGCAGAAGATAATGGTTTAGGTATATACCGCATGATTTTAAAACAACTCCCATGCGTAATGAAAGATGGCGCACCAATTGTATTTGAAATAGGGTACCAACAAGGACCAGCAATTAAAAAATTAGTAACATCGATGTACCCACATCTTAAAGTCGATGTCATTGCTGATATAAACGGTCATGATCGTATAATCAGTTTTAGATGGCGTGTTTCAAAATAAATGTATAAAAAGTTATGTATTTGATAAGAGTGCATAACTTTTTATTATGGAGTAAAATAAAAGTAAGAAAGAGGTGTTTTTACGTGTTAGACACTAAAATATGGGACGTTCGAGAGTATACGTATAATCTTAATGCGTATCCACAATTCGATGAGATTATTCGTATGTATCGTGAAGGGCAACGGATAGTTTTACCGACAGAAACCGTTTATGGTCTTGGAGGTAATGCCTTAAATGAAGAAACGGTGAAGGGTATTTATGAAGCGAAAGGCCGTCCCTCAGACAACCCACTCATTATTCATATTTACGATACTGAACAATTAGATGATTTCGTGACATCGATATCCGAAACAACATTAAAATTAATGGAAGCATTTTGGCCTGGACCGATAACATTTATATTACCACTCAAAAAAGGATTTTTATGTGAACGTGTTACAGGTGGTTTGAATTCTGTAGCGGTGAGAATGCCTAGCCATCCCGTAGCAAGGTATATTTTAAAGAAAGCCAATATACCTATTGCTGCACCAAGTGCCAACATTAGTGGGAGACCTTCTCCGACAACGTTTGAACATGCGTATGAGGATTTAAATGGTAGAGTTGAAGGGATTATTCAGTCAACACCTAGCGATGCAGGTTTGGAAAGTACGGTGATTGATTGTACATCTTTTCCTTACCGCATCGCGCGTCCAGGTACGATTACACGCCAAATGTTAAACGAAATATTACCTAATTCTATCGATGATACAGTGATTGATATGACTGAGAAACCGATAGCACCTGGTATGAAATATAAGCACTATGCTCCAGATACGCCCCTTAAATTAATTGAGCATATAGGAAATGATATTCCTCTAGACGCCTATAATAAATGGGATGAAGTGGCATTTATTGTTCCAGAGAGCTTATCACAATATATTCCGAAAGACGCGAAAGTGATTATATTGAGTCAAGATGAGTTTGATATTAAGACAGCAAATCGAAATTTATATGCAGCGCTGCACAAATTAGATGAACTTAAAGAAGTCTCAAATGCATATATATATGGCTATCCCGTGAATGAAGAAACAGAAGCGTTGCGCAATAGAATGATGAAAGCTGTTAACCATCAAGTGGTAAAGGATGAATTTCTATGAGAATCATATTTGTGTGTACTGGTAACACTTGTAGAAGTCCGATGGCAGAAAGTATTGCCTCAAAGTTGTTACCGCAATATCACATCGAATCTCGTGGTTTAATGGCAGTAGAAGGGCAACCAGTAGCATCACATACACGTACAGTTTTACTTACTCAAAACTATCCAATGCCGTCAAATGCCCAGCAATTCCAACGTGAAGATTTGCAAGCGGATTTAATTTTAACGATGACACAAGAACATCAAAGACATATCGAACAATTATACGGCCCACAACAACATGTTTACACATTAAAAGCATATATCAATCAAACTGCGGATATTGCAGATCCCTTTGGAGGTCCGCTTGAAATGTATCAAATGCTTTTTGAGCAACTTGAAAGGGATATTTTTAAACTTAAAGAACAATTTGATTGAAAATCAGTTATATAATCAGTATAAGTTCATTCGAAAATACGTTATAATATATGGCATATAGCACGTTTCTATGTTCTTTGGATAATTCGTTTTGTGTTCATACATAAGTCCTAGGAGGTTTTGTTCATGAAAGGTTTGAAACAGTTATTAGAAGAACTCAAGTCTCAATCATTTTTTGTTGACGGAGAAATCTGTGTTATTGGTTGTTCAACTTCAGAGGTATTAGGTGACAAAATAGGTACTACAGGATCCATAGACATCGCTAAAGATATATATGAAGCACTCGTCGATATTTCAGAAGAAACGGGTGTTTCATTTGCATATCAAGGGTGTGAACACATTAACCGTGCACTTACGATAGAACGTAAAAACTTTGATCCGTATACTATGGAAGAAGTAAGCGTAGTGCCTGATGTGCATGCAGGGGGTTCACTTGCTACATATGCCTACCGTCACATGAATGAACCAATGGTTGTTGAATATATCACAGCAAACAAAGGGATTGATATTGGCCAAACTTTAATCGGCATGCATCTCAAACATGTTGCGGTACCTGTGCGTACTTCAATTAGTCAAATAGGTGAGGCGATTGTAACTGTGGCAACGACACGACCGAAGAAAATTGGTGGTGAACGTGCGAAATATCAACTTTAATAGGGAAAGAGGGAAAACGTTTATGTCATTTATTTTTAAACAAGACAAAGCCGTCGCTGATGCCATTAGGAAAGAATTTAACCGTCAAAACAACAACATCGAATTAATTGCGTCTGAAAACTTTGTTTCTGAAGCTGTCATGGAAGCACAAGGTTCAGTTATGACGAACAAATATGCAGAAGGTTATCCTAATCGTCGTTATTATGGCGGTTGTGAGTTCGTCGATGAGACTGAGCAACTTGCTATCGATAGAGCGAAACAATTATTTAATGCTGAACATGTCAATGTTCAACCACATTCTGGTTCACAAGCGAATATGGCGGTTTACCTTGTTGCTTTAGAACACGGTGATACTGTTTTAGGTATGAACTTAAGTCACGGTGGTCATTTGACGCACGGTTCACCTGTTAACTTTAGTGGTAAATTTTATAACTTTGTTGAATACCAAGTGACAAAAGAGGAAGAGCGTATCGATTACGAAGAAATTCGTCGCCTTGCTAAAGAAAATAAACCTAAATTAATCGTTGCTGGCGCATCAGCATATTCGCGTGAAATTGATTTTAAAAAGTTCAAAGAAATTGCAGATGAAGTCAATGCAAAATTAATGGTAGATATGGCGCATATTGCTGGGTTAGTTGCGGCAGGTTTACATCAAAATCCAGTAGAATTTGCTGATTTTGTGACAACGACTACGCACAAAACATTACGAGGTCCTCGTGGTGGTATGATTTTATGTAAAGCCCAATACAAAAAAGACATAGACAAAACTATTTTCCCTGGCATTCAAGGGGGGCCACTTGAGCATGTAATCGCAGCCAAAGCCGTTGCATTTGGTGAAGCATTGCAACCTGAATTTAAAACATACCAAGCCCAAGTGATAAAGAATGCGAAAACATTAGCATCTACGTTACAAGAAAATGGCTTCAGAATTGTTTCAGGTGGTACGGACAATCACCTTATTTCAGTCGATGTGAAAGGATCTGTAGGGATTACAGGTAAAGATGCTGAAGAAGCACTTGATAGTGTAGGTATTACATGTAATAAAAATACAATTCCTTTTGATCAAGAAAAGCCATTTGTAACGAGCGGTATCCGATTAGGAACGCCTGCTGCTACAACACGTGGTTTTGATGAGGCTGCATTTGAAGAAGTCGCTCACATTATTAGCGATGTGCTAAAAAATCACAAAGACAGTCAAGTATTAGAAAACGCTAAGAAACGCGTTAGTGCATTGACTGAAAAATTCCCATTATACAATAAATAAAAATATTGGAGGCAAAAAACCAATGGGTAAAGTACATGTATTTGATCATCCTTTAATTCAACACAAACTGAGTTTTATTCGCGATGTTAACACAGGCACAAAAGCATTTCGTGAACTTGTAGACGAAGTCGGAATGCTGATGGCGTATGAAGTTACACGTAATTTAGAATTACAAGAAGTTGAAATTGAAACACCAGTGACTAAAGCGAAAGCCAAACGTTTATCTGGTAAAAAATTAGCGTTTGTACCGATTCTTCGTGCTGGGTTAGGTATGACACAAGGGATTTTAAACCTTGTTCCTGCAGCTAGAATTGGACATGTAGGTTTATACCGAGATCCAGAAACATTAGAAGCGGTTGAGTATTTTGTGAAGTTACCACAAGATATCGAAGAACGTGAAATTATTGTTGTGGATCCGATGCTTGCCACTGGCGCATCAGCGATAGAAGCAATTAATTCGTTGAAAAAACGTGGTGCGAAACACATTCGTTTTATGTGTCTAATCGCAGCACCTGAGGGTGTACAAAAACTTCAAGAAGCGCATGAAGATGTTGATATTTTCATAGCTGCACTTGATGAAAAGTTAGATGAAAATGCTTATATCATTCCTGGTTTAGGGGATGCTGGTGATCGATTATTCGGTACAAAATAATGTTTTAATTAAGGAGCGCTTATTCAATGAAAAGGATTATGACGATTTTTGGAACGCGTCCAGAAGCAATAAAAATGGCACCGCTAGTACTACAACTTAAACAAGAGCCTCATTTAGAACCTATTGTAGTTGTAACGGCACAGCACCGTGAAATGTTAGATTCTGTTTTAGAAACATTTAATATTGAACCTGATTACGATTTAAATGTGATGAAACCTGGACAAACCTTGTCTGAAGTAACTTCACGCGTTTTAACGGGGCTTGAAGGCGTTATTAAAGAAGTGAAGCCTGATATGATTTTAGTACACGGTGATACGACAACGACGTTTGCAGGTAGTTTAGCTGCCTTTTATAACGAAATCAGTATAGGTCATGTCGAAGCGGGATTAAGAACTTGGCAAAAATATTCGCCATTTCCTGAAGAAATGAACCGACAAATGACAGGTATCATGGCAGATCTACATTTTGCTCCGACGCATCAAGCGGAGATGAATTTATTAAACGAAAATAAAGATCCGAAATCTGTAGTCGTTACAGGTAATACAGCGATTGATGCAATGCATACCACAATTAACGAACAGTATGAATCAGACATAATCCAACGTCATCAAGATAAACGCATTATATTATTAACATCTCATCGTCGAGAAAATATTGGAGAGCCGATGGAAAATATATTCAAAGCGGCAAGACGAATCGTTGAAGATATTGAAGATGCGGTTATCGTCTATCCTATGCATAAAAACCCTAAAGTGAGAGATATTGCATACAAGCATCTTAGCAATCATGATCGTATTGAACTGATTGAGCCGCTTGAGGTTGTTGATTTTCATAATTTTGCACATCAATCTCACTTGATTTTAACGGATTCTGGTGGTGTTCAAGAAGAAGCTCCTTCGTTAGGTAAGCCTGTATTAGTCTTAAGGGATACGACAGAACGTCCTGAAGGTGTTGAAGCTGGCACATTAAAATTAGCTGGGACTCATGAGGAAGATGTTTATCAATATACGAAAGCACTATTAACTGATGAAGCGCTCTATAAAAAAATGAGCATTGCTCAAAACCCTTATGGTGACGGTCGCGCATCTAAAAGAATTTGTGACCATATTCAATACTATTTTGGTTTATCGGATTCTAAGCCGGAACCATTCCAACCTGAAGCATAGAGGTAAAATCAAATGTGTCAATTTTGTGACAACTCGATTCATAGATGTCAGTCCTGTTAAATGCATAATTGACACGCTTTTGCCCCTATATTATTATGAAAGTTGTATGCATGGAACGGCTTTCATATATGTTCCTAAAAGTGGAAAAGAGGTTCATTATGGTACGTTTTTATAATTGTACACAGCCGTTTTTGACATATTACATTTGCCTCTGGGTAGGCCTCATTATGCTTTATTTTTGGGTACACCACGCTTTTGTTCTTGGATTAATGGTGGGCTTACTTGCTTCAACGTTTAATACAATCATCTTTGAATATTACTTGCATCGTGCGAAACAAACACGAGTAGGGTCCATTTCAACAGGTGGAAATTGGCGTTATTTCATAGCAATTCTCGCTTGTGCAACTTGGGTTGCGTTTCAAGAACAGATACATATCATCGGTGTGCTTGTAGGGCTAATGGTTTCATATGTTTTTATGATTTTTCGTCCTTTGATTAAGAAGGACACACGTAACTCTAATTGAAAAGAGGTGAAATTTTAGATGGGTCATAAAAGTCCAATAGTAACTTGGCATTTTCTAGGATTAGATATTAACTTTAACTTATCGACGGTAATGATGTTAATCATCACAGCATTTATCGTGTTTACGATTGCAGTCTTATGTACACGAAATCTTCAGAAAAGACCTAAAGGTGCACAAAACTTTATCGAATGGGTATTCGATTTTGTTCGAGGCATCATTGAAAGTAACATGGCATGGTCTAAGGGAGGACACTTTCACTTCTTAGCAGTTACATTAATTTTATTTATTTTTGTAGCGAATATGCTAGGTCTACCATTTCAATTGTTGGCAAACCACTATTTATGGTGGAAATCACCAACAGCAGACCCTCATGTTACTTTAACACTTGCTACGATGATGGTCATTCTTACACATTACTACGGTGTTAAAATGCGAGGTACAAAAGCTTACCTTCATAACTATGTCCAACCATATCCAGCATTAGTTATTATTAATGTATTTGAAGAATTTGCTTCTACATTAACATTAGGACTTCGTCTTTACGGTAACATTTTTGCAGGTGAGATTTTATTAGGATTACTTGCAGGAGTGACGTTTAGCGCATTTGGTTGGATTATCGGTATTCCAGGCTTAATTGTATGGCAAGGTTTTTCAATCTTCGTAGGTGCAATCCAGGCTTATATCTTTATCATGTTAACAATGGTATATATGTCACACAAAGTGGCAGATAACCATTAAAATAAAACTATAACTTAACAAATTAGGAGGATTTATATAATGAGTTTAATCGCAGCAGCAATCGCAATTGGTTTATCAGCACTTGGTGCAGGTATTGGTAACGGTTTAATCGTTTCAAGAACAGTAGAAGGTGTAGCACGTCAACCAGAGGCACGTACACAATTAATGTCAATCATGTTCATCGGTATCGGTTTAGTTGAGGCACTTCCAATCATTGGTGTAGTTATTACATTCATCGTATTATTTAGCTAATCTATTGAATGGATTTCATTTTCATAATCATTAAGGTTTCCTGAGCGGGGTTAAATCATATTATTATTCCCCGCCCTAAATTTTATGGTTTATAAATCTCATTTGTTATTTAAATGGTGGTAAACCTTATTCGATAAAGCAATATAGTGATACGTAAGTGCAAGGTGAGGCTTGCATATTATTGAATTACAAATTGTTTAACATTCATCTTTATACGATGGATAGAACACATTTACAATCGTGATGTGGTAGTTTTGTAATTTATGGATGAAATGATTGAAAGGAGTGTACAGCAAATTGACAACCAACATGTTAACCTTTGCAGCTAGTGCCGGTGGTGTAAATATTGGTGACATTCTTGTAACGATTTTTACGTTCGTCATCTTACTTTTCCTACTTAAAAAGTTTGCATGGGGCCCACTTAAAAAGGTTATGGACGATCGTGAGCATTCAATCAATCAAGATATTGATGATGCAGAACGTGCAAAAATGAATGCGCAACGTCTAGAAGAAGAAAATAGAAAAACGTTAAAAGAAACACAAGATCAAGTACATAAAATGCTTGAAGAAGCTAAAGTACAAGCGCAACGCCAACAAGAAGAAATTCTTCATGAAGCGAACCAACGTGCGAATGGTATGATCGAAACGGCTCAAAGTGAAATCAAGAGTGAAAAAGAGCGTGCATTAGCTGAAATTAATAGTCAAGTCTCTGAACTTTCTGTGTTAATTGCTTCTAAAGTGTTACGTAAAGAAATTTCTGAGCAAGATCAAAAAGACCTTATTGACAAGTACATTAAAGAGGTAGGGGATAAATAATGGCGCAAGTTGCTCAAAAATATGCCCAAGCCCTTTTTGACGTTGCTATTAAGGCTGAAGTGCTTTCAGAGATTTATAAAGATTTCACTGAGATTAATACAAGTATTCAAAGTGAAGGTTCAAGATTACATTTCATTGATTTAGAACCTAAATTCACTTTAGATGAAAGACAAACATTAGTTTCAAATGTATTTAATGGCGTACATCCATACTTAATGAACACATTAAAGGTTATGGCAAGCCATCGTAACTTATCATTATTAGGTGATGTGTTTAAGGCATTTGAAAATCATTATAATGAATTTCATGGGTTAGATGATGCATATCTCGTTTCTGCACGCCCATTATCTGATGCAGAAGTAGAACATATAAAAGAAGCGTTAGTAAAACGTACAGGTTTAAAAGATCTAAAAGTGCATACTTCAGTAGACACATCACTCATCGGCGGTGTTAAAGTTAAAATCGGTACAAAAGTATACGATGGAAGTGTACAAAATGATCTCGAACAATTAGCTAGAAGATTCAGTAGCGCACATTAAATACGAAATGAAAGAGGAGTGACATAGATGGCCATAAAAGCTGAGGAAATTAGTGCATTACTTCGCTCTCAAATTGAGAATTATGAGTCTGAAATGTCTGTAACTGATGTAGGGACAGTTATCCAAATTGGTGACGGTATCGCATTGGTTCATGGACTTAACGATGTTATGGCTGGCGAATTATTAGAATTCCATAACGGCGTTCTTGGATTAGCACAAAACTTAGAAGAAACAAACGTAGGTGTTGTTATTTTAGGACCTTACGATGATATTACTGAAGGTGCTGAAGTTAAACGTACAGGGCGTATTATGGAAGTGCCTGTAGGTGAAGAATTAATCGGTCGTGTTGTTAACCCACTCGGCCAACCTATCGATGGACAAGGTCCATTAAATACGACTAAAACACGCCCTATCGAGAAAAAAGCGACAGGCGTTATGGCTCGTAAATCAGTTGATGAGCCATTACAAACTGGAATTAAAGCCATCGACGCATTAGTTCCAATCGGTCGTGGTCAACGTGAGTTAATTATCGGAGACCGTCAAACGGGTAAAACAACTGTAGCAATTGATACAATTCTAAACCAAAAAGATCAAGATATGATTTGCGTTTATGTCGCAATTGGTCAAAAAGAGTCTACAGTACGTGCTTCAGTTGAGAAGTTACGTCAAGCAGGCGCATTAGATTATACAATTGTTGTTTCAGCTTCTGCAGCTCAACCATCACCAATGTTATATATCGCGCCATACGCGGGTGTTTCTATGGCAGAAGAGTTTATGTTTAATGGCAAACACGTATTAGTAGTATATGATGATTTAACGAAACAAGCCGCTGCTTACCGTGAATTATCATTATTATTACGTCGTCCGCCAGGTCGTGAAGCTTACCCAGGTGATGTATTCTACCTACATAGCCGTTTATTAGAGCGTGCTGCTAAATTAAATGACGATTTAGGTGGCGGTTCTATTACTGCTTTACCATTCGTTGAAACACAAGCAGGTGACATTTCTGCATACGTACCAACAAACGTTATCTCAATTACTGATGGACAAATCTTCTTACAATCAGACTTGTTCTTCTCAGGTGTGCGTCCAGCGATTAATGCGGGTCTTTCAGTATCACGTGTTGGGGGCTCAGCACAAATCAAAGCAATGAAAAAAGTAGCAGGTACATTACGTCTAGACTTAGCATCTTATCGTGAGCTTGAGTCATTCGCACAGTTTGGTTCTGATCTAGATGAAGCAACTGCTAAAAAACTTGAAAGAGGTAAGCGTACGGTTGAAGTATTAAAACAAGACCAAAACAAACCGCTTCCTGTTGAACACCAAGTTTTAATCATTTACGCATTAACTCGAGGTTACTTAGATGATATTCCAGTAGAAGACATTACACGTTTTGAAGCTGAAATTATCGAATGGACAAAAGGTAATGCGAATGACATTTTCACAGAAATTCGTGAAACAGGTGGCTTACCTGCAGATGAGAAATTTGAAAAAGCAATTAATGCTTTTAAACAAAGCTTTAAAAAATCCGAATAATGTCAAATATATGATGAGATAAGGTGGTGAGATAGTGGCTTCTTTAAAAGAAATAGATTCACGAATAAAATCAACTAAAAAGATGAAACAAATCACAAGTGCGATGAACATGGTTTCTAACTCTAAGCTTCGTAAGGCAGAACGTAACACGAAACAATTCCGACCGTACATGGAAAAAATGGAAGATGCAATCACAGCTATAGCTGGTTCAAATGCAACAACCAACCATCCTATGTTAAATCAGCGTGAAGTTAAGCGTGTAGGATATATGGTCATTACAAGTGATAGTGGATTAGCAGGTGCATATAGTGCTAATGTACTGAAGAAAATGATTCGTGATATCGAGAAACGTCATAACAGTAAAGACGAATATCGTTTAATTGTACTTGGTAAAATTGGTATTTCATTTTTAGAGAATCGCGGTTATACGGTTGAGAATGGACTCACTGATATTCCAGATCAACCTTCTTTCAAAGCAATTCAATCCATTGCGACACGTGCCGTTGATTTATACAGTGAAGAGGAAATTGATGAATTAAACGTCTATTATAGCCATTATGTCAGTGTGATTGAAAACACACCAAAAAGTAAAAAACTGTTGCCATTATCACCAGAAGATTCTTCTTTAGGACATGGTGCAATGTCATCTTACGAATTTGAGCCAGATAAAGAATCAATATTAAAAGTGCTGTTACCGCAATATATTGAAAGTTTAATTTATGGAACGATTTTAGATGCCAAAGCAAGTGAACATGCGTCTCGTATGAATGCGATGAAGAATGCTACAGACAACGCAACAGATTTAATTGACGATTTATCATTACAATACAACCGTGCGCGACAAGCAGCGATTACGCAACAAATCACTGAGATTGTTGGTGGCGCAGCAGCATTAGAATAAGTTTAATAATAAGGAGGAACTAACATGGGATTAGGCCGTGTAACTCAGGTCATGGGGCCAGTCATTGACGTGCGTTTTGACCATAATGAAATTCCAAACATTAACAACGCACTAGTTATTGATGTGACGAGAGATGGTAAGACAGAACAACTTACTTTAGAAGTAGCGTTACATTTAGGTGACGATGTTGTCCGTTCTATTGCGATGGACTCAACAGATGGAGTTCAACGTGGTGCTGAAGTTAAAGACACTGGTGCACCGATTAGTGTTCCAGTTGGTGATGCGACTTTAGGACGTGTATTCAACGTATTAGGAGATAAAATTGACCTTGATCCAGAAATCGATGCCTCTGTGCGTCGTGATCCAATTCACCGTCAAGCGCCTCAATTTGACGAATTATCAACTGAAGTTGAAATTTTAGAAACAGGTATTAAAGTAGTAGATTTACTTGCACCTTATATTAAAGGTGGTAAAATCGGATTATTCGGTGGTGCCGGTGTAGGTAAAACAGTATTAATTCAAGAATTAATCAATAACATCGCGCAAGAACACGGTGGTATTTCTGTATTTGCCGGTGTAGGTGAACGTACACGTGAAGGTAACGATTTATATTATGAAATGAAAGATAGTGGCGTAATTGCGAAAACAGCGATGGTATTCGGTCAAATGAATGAACCACCTGGTGCACGTATGCGTGTTGCACTTTCTGGATTGACAATGGCTGAATATTTCCGTGATGAGCAAGGTCAAGACGTATTACTTTTCATTGACAACATTTTCCGTTTTACACAAGCAGGTTCTGAGGTATCAGCACTTCTTGGACGTATGCCATCTGCCGTTGGTTACCAACCAACATTAGCTACAGAAATGGGTCAATTACAAGAACGTATCACGTCAACGAATAAAGGTTCAGTTACATCAATTCAAGCGGTATTCGTACCAGCCGATGACTATACTGACCCAGCTCCAGCAACAGCGTTTGCGCACTTAGATGCAACAACGAACTTAGAGCGTAAATTAAGTGAAATGGGTATCTATCCAGCGGTTGACCCATTAGCTTCTACATCACGCGCATTAGAGCCAACAATTGTCGGTCAAGAGCACTATGAAGTAGCACGTCAAGTTCAATCTACATTACAAAAATACCGTGAATTACAAGATATTATCGCAATTCTAGGTATGGATGAACTTTCTGATGAAGATAAGAAAACGGTTGAACGCGCGCGTCGAATTCAATTCTTCTTATCTCAAAACTTCCACGTAGCGGAACAATTTACAGGTCAAAAAGGATCTTATGTACCAGTTAAAAATACGGTTCAAGACTTTAAAGCAATTTTAGATGGTAAATATGACCACATTCCTGAAGATGCATTCCGTCTTGTTGGTGGTATTGATGATGTGCTTGCAAAAGCAAAAGACATGGGTGTTGAAGTTTAATACGATTAGGAGGCTTGGATAATGAATACATTAACCTTAGATATCGTCACTCCTAATGGTTCTGTTTATAAACAAGACAATGTGGAAATTGTTGTCTTACAAACAACAGCAGGCGAAATGGGTGTGATGCATGGTCACATTCCGACGGTTGCGCCATTACGCATTGGACATATTAAAGTTAAGTGCAATGGTCAATCCGACTATATAGCTGTAACTGAAGGTTTTGCAGAAATACGTCAAGAAAAAGTTAATATCCTTGTACAATCAGCTGAATCAGCTGAAGATATAGACTTAGAGCGTGCGAAATCAGCAAAACAACGTGCAACGTTTTATCTTGATGGAGATAAAGAAGATACAGACCTAAAACGTGCAGAACGTGCGTTAAAACGTGCAGAAAATCGTATCGAAGTTGCTAAATTTAAATAATTTATTATAAAACCCACTGGTATGTACTAGTGGGTTTTAACATATTTACATACTGTTCATCTATAAACAAATATCATGCTATTTTGATTAATTGTATATACAAATCTTTGGAAAAGTCGTATGATATTATCTATGCGAGTCTTAAATAAGAGGGAAGTTGAAACCATATATTGGAAGGATTACATTGGGAATTCATACGTAAATCATGTAAAATTGAATAAGATTAACTTTAAAGGGGTAGCATCTTAAAATGGAATATTTAGGACAATTTGCAATTGTACATCTCATACTACATGTCATCTGTATATGTATTGCGTATTGGAGCATCAATGCGCTACGGTTAGACCAATTGTTTAAAAAAGGTTACCCAAAACAAGTTCAAGTTGCCCTCATATTTATCGCAATTTTACTAGGGACGAGTATGAGTAACTTTATAATTGATTTATTACAATTTTCAACTCAAATTCAATATTTAATCAAATAAATGAATGAGATAAGTTTAAGCGTATTGCAAGAAGTTTATAATTAATTAAGTAAGTGTGTAAATAGTGGAGGATGTAAATAACATGGATAAAATTATTGTAAAAGGCGGCAATACCCTAAAAGGGGAAGTTCAAGTTGAAGGAGCTAAAAATGCAGTTTTACCTATCATTACAGCATCGTTATTAGCAAGTAAAGGTAAAAGTGAGCTTATCAATGTGCCTGCTTTAAGTGATGTTGAAACGATTAACAATGTCATAAATGTGCTCAATGCGAAAGTAAAATATAATGAAAAGAAACAATCAGTTACAGTCGATGCTTCGAAAGAATTAAAAGAAGAAGCACCATATGAATATGTAAGCAAAATGCGAGCAAGCATTTTAGTGATGGGACCATTATTAGCACGCCTTGGTAAAGCTAAAGTAGCATTGCCTGGTGGTTGTGCTATTGGTTCTAGACCGATTGAACAACACCTCAAAGGTTTTGAAGCATTAGGTGCTGAAATTCATCAAGAGGCTGGTTATATTTATGCTGAATGTCCACATGGATTAATCGGAAGTGATATTCACCTAGATTTTCCAAGTGTTGGAGCAACGCAAAACATTGTGATGGCTGCATCATTAGCTCAAGGTCGTACGGTTATTGAGAATGTCGCTAGAGAGCCTGAAATTGTAGATTTAGCCAACTACATAAATGAAATGGGTGGCGATGTTAAAGGTGCTGGTACGGACACCATTATTATTAATGGTGTAGATGCACTAACCGGGGTTCAACATGCTATTATTCCTGACCGAATTGAAGCAGGTACGTTTATGATAGCTGCGGCAATTACGCGTGGAGACATATTTGTTAAGGGTGCCATACAAGAGCATATGACAAGCTTAGTTTATAAGCTAGAAGAAATGGGTGTCAATCTTGAATATCAAGAGGATGGTATTCGTGTGACAGCGCCTGAACAGCTTAATCCAGTAGACATTAAAACATTACCACATCCAGGATTTCCAACTGATATGCAATCACAAATGATGGCTTTATTATTGACTGCTGAAGGGCATAAAGTGATCACAGAAACAGTATTCGAAAACCGTTTTATGCACGTGGGTGAATTTAAACGTATGAACGCTCAAATTTCAGTAGAAGGTCGCAGTGCAAAAATTGAAGGGAAAAGTGAACTTCAAGGGGCACAAGTAAAAGCAACAGATTTAAGAGCTGCTGCTGCGTTAATATTAGCTGGATTAGTTGCGGAAGGTGAAACAACTGTAACAGAACTCAAACATTTAGATCGTGGCTATGTTAATTTCCATGGTAAATTAAAAGCTTTGGGCGCAGATATTCAACGTATCAATGCGAAAAAATAACTTGTCATCAGTTTGGATCAATATCCAAAAATCTGTAAGTATTCAGCTTACCTTATTTATTTTAATTGCAGTTGTTTTATTTTTTATTGGATTAATGATAGGATTTTTAATAAATCAAGATAATATATTGAATGCGCTTAATCCTCATTTTTGGGAAAATTTTCGAGCGTTAATTGGAGGCAATTCATAATGGAAACTATTTTCGACTACAATGAAATCAAACAAATTATTCCACATCGTCAGCCATTTTTGCTTATTGATAAAGTGGTTGAGTATGAGCCAGGTCAACGTTGTGTAGGAATTAAGCAGGTTTCCGGTAATGAACCTTTTTTCCAAGGTCATTTTCCGAATTATGCTGTGATGCCAGGCGTATTGATTACAGAGGCACTTGCACAAACTGGTGCTGTAGCTATGTTAAATAGTGAAGAGAATAAAGGTAAATTAGCTTTATTTGCAGGTATCGATAAATGTCGCTTTAAAAAACAAGTGGTGCCAGGAGATACTCTAAAATTAGAAGTAGAAATTACGAAAATTAAAGGGCCAATCGGTAAAGGGACAGCTAAGGCTACCGTAAATGGGCAAGTGGCTTGTCAATGCGAATTAACGTTTGCATTACAAGACCCTCAATAATTTGTAAAGCGGAGACTGTGTGGACTACAGTTCCGCTTTTTTATAGTTTTTTCTAAAATTAAGATAATAATGATGTTAAATCGTAAAAGTCATTAATATTAAAAATTTAATAAGAGTAAAAAACAACAAGTCTAGAATATCATGTACATCAAATGAGCATTAATTAAAAGCCACACATGAAATTCAATCATGTGTGGCTATATAGGATATTGCAAATGGATAATGTCTTCTTTAGTCTTCTTGGCGTTCATCTTTAAGTCTTGGTTTGGATTGCATCATTCGGTTAAACGTTTTAATGAGCGCTTCACCTTCAAGGCCTTCACCAACGAGTTGTTCTAATAAATTTTCAGCATAAACTTGACGTAATGTGTAAATATGACATTCAAATACAATTGAAATGGTATCTTTAAGTGGGGTAATATGTTTAATCGTTGCATCGAATAAGGCTGGATCATTTGATGGTCTCGTAATGACAACTCTAATATCTAATAATGTTTCTGATGCCATATAAGCTTCCATTTCTTCAAGGTGAATATCAGAGATAACCACTTCTAATAACCATCCCGTACCACTGTTTTCTTTATTTATTATCACGCCGTCTTTTAATTCGTATTCTGTCACTGTGCCATTTTCCGTAACAATTTGAAAGCGTACTGCTTTAAATGTCTTCATTGATGCAACCCCCTCAAAACTTTTTTCAACTTTACGAAATATGTTCATTTATAGTTTATTATAACTTAATTCTTTATGGAAATTCCAAAATCTTTATAAAAATTGAGGGTGTAACAGGTATAAATTTAATATTATTAGGCTTGCCTTAGATTCGGTGCAACGCGTATGCTATATACATCAAGAGAGGAGGTGACAACGATCAACCAGTTTCAAGCAATCGGTATCATTATAAAATCTCCTAATTATTATGATACGCATGATACTCCATTTGTTACTTTTACAATTAAAATTGAACGTGACTACAAAAGTAAGCAAGATAAGCCAATTTATGATTTTCTAAATTGTAAAGCTTTTGGTGCTATCGCTCAATCGATTCATGATTTTTACCAACATGACGATCTCATCGCTCTCAACGGACATATCCAATCAAGGAGATACGAAAAAGAAGGCGAATGGCGGTACACTACAGAATTGGTGATTGCACACATTCAGAACCTTTCATCTCATCCGTTATTAAAACCATCCCTAAATTCAAATTTGTCCAATGATTAATATTCAATTTGTCTGAAATCCAATCACACACTCCATATTTATTTTATCTAACTTATAATAACTCCAATTAAATTTAGTTTTTATCTTCCACCCAATGTATCCAATAAGATATTTTCTCAACACAGCTACATCCTTACAATCACTGTTATATCAAGTTGACGTATATGAATTATTCGTATATAAGTCACAGATGATAACCCCTCGTTTATGTTATTTCATATATTTACTTTTTCAAAACAACGTATATTTATTACTCAATATTTTAAATGTGTTGCCACTGTGAACTAACCCTATCAAGTCTCCAATATTTATGATTATAAGTATTGGAGGCTTTTAGGATACAAATACGATGTTGATCTTGATTTTATTTCTATATCATTACATCTTAAGTAACTGTTTGCCATTTAAGTGATTAAACGGATTTATTTAATGAGAATTTTATTTTTTGTAATCATTTATGAGTTGAATCGTTACATGCAACAACCTAATTGTAATGGTTTTGTAATATAAATGGGCGTTAATTTAATATTTTTGTCATGTGATTGAAAAAGACTGGTGCTATATTATTTGTGAACATAACAAATTTTTATACCAATTACTGGAGGATTACTAAATGAAAAAATTACTTTTAGCAACATCAACAGTAGGTTTATTAGCGGCAGCACAATTTGCTACTAATGCTGAAGCAGCAAATCAAGATCAATTACAAATTCAAGAAGGTGTCCATGTGATTCAATGGGGTGACACTTTAAATAAAATTGCAAAAAAATATGATGTTACTGTAGAACAATTAAAAACATGGAATAACTTAGAGTCTGATTTAATTATTGCAGGAGAGAAATTATACGTGACTGAAGCTGCGGCTGCAGCACATGGTAACCATGCGACACAAGATTTTATTTTACCAACTGCATATCATACGACTACATATAACACGTCATCATACAATGCAGCTGCTTACTATACAGCTCCTACTCAATACACATCAACACAATCTTATGAAACGTACGCTGCACCTGTAGCACAATATTCAGCGTCTTCATATTCAAATGTTCAAACACAAACAACTTCTAGCTATCAAGCACCAAGAACTACAGCCGGTTCAGGATCTGTATATCAACAATTTATTAATGCTGGTGGTACAGCAGCGATGTGGAATTCTATCGTTATGCCAGAATCAGGTGGTAACCCTAACATTGTAAGCCCTTATGGTTACAGAGGATTAGGTCAAACGAAAGAAGCTTGGGGTACAGGTAGTGTAGCTACTCAAACGCAAGGTATGATTAATTATGCAAATTCACGCTATGGTTCTGTAGACCGTGCAATTCAATTCCGTTTAGCTAACGGATGGTGGTAAACAACATCAAACGCATCGACATATGTCGGTGCTTTTTTTATTGCTATTTGTAAAGTGTTTTGTTACGTTGTTATTAAATAATACAAAGACTACTAGGGGAGCCATATGGCTGAGATGAATTACATTCGGACCCTTTGAACCTGATATAGTTAACACTAACGTAGGGAAGTAGCGTAGGCATTAAATCCTTTTAATAATGACTAGGCTACTATTTTTAGTAGTCTTTTTTATTGAGAAAGGAGATTATTATGTCATTTTCTGAAAATCTAAAGCAAGAGGCACAACCTATCATTGATGCGATTTACCATGATGGCTTTATTCAAGGTATGTTAAAGGGGGATATCTCTAAAAATGCAATTCAACATTATCTAAAGGCAGACGCACGCTATTTATTTGAGTTTGCTAAAATTTATGCTTTGTTAATACCTAAGGTAGATTCAAAAGAAGAGATTCAATTTCTTACAGAACAAATTATTTTTGCATCGTCAGGTGAAGTTGACGCACATCGTATTCTCGCAGATTATGTAAATTTATCATATAATGAAATTATTCAAGAAGGCGAATGGTATCCAACAGCAGATCATTATATTAAACATATGTATTTTAATGCGTATCATTTTGATGATGTCGCATATACAATTGCTGCAATGGCACCATGCCCATATGTTTACCAACAAATTGGTCAACGCGCGATGCGTGAACATCATTTTTCCTCTAACCATCCACTTAAAGCGTGGTTTGAATTTTATGCAAAAGGTATGGATGATTTAATGAATCATATTGATCATTGGTTAAATCATTGTGCAGAGAATACATCAAATAACGCACAACAACAATTAAAGAGAAATTTTTTAGAAAGTACTGTCCATGAACGTAATTTCTTTAATATGGCATATACACAAGAACATTGGGCATTTGGAGGAGAGACATATGAATAAGCTGAATATTGCGTTAACCATCGCTGGCACGGATCCATCAGGGGGCGCAGGCGTCATGGCTGATTTAAAATCATTTCATGCATGTGGGGTTTATGGCATGGCAGCAATCACGAGTATTGTTGCTCAAAATTCCTTAGGTGTACAACATATACACAACTTAGATACGTCGTGGCTTGAAGAA
This sequence comes from Staphylococcus agnetis, assembly GCF_002901865.1. Taxonomy (GTDB): domain Bacteria; phylum Bacillota; class Bacilli; order Staphylococcales; family Staphylococcaceae; genus Staphylococcus; species Staphylococcus agnetis. The sequence continues at coordinate 25,708 of NZ_PPQF01000024.1, read as the reverse complement.
CAACTCGAGAGTATTTTTATGGACGCGCCACCACATGCGATGAAAACAGGTATGATTCCAACACCTGAAATGATGGCGTTAATAGCATCGTATGTTAAAAAAAGTACGATACCATACGTCATAGATCCTGTGATGGTGGCAAAAAGTGGCGATGCCTTAATGTCTGAACAGGTCCGTCGAGATTTAAAATCAACACTTTTACCATTAGCAGATGTTGCCACACCCAACATACCCGAAGCCGAAGAAATAACGCAAATGACGTTAGATACGGAAACGGCTTTGTTTAAAGCTGGCCAGTTTTTTATTAAAGATATTGGTGCTAAAGGTGTCGTTTTAAAAGGGGGGCATTTAAAGGGTAATGCTACAGATTATCTCGTGACTAAAGATGGGGTAACACAATTTACAAGTGAACGTTTCCCTACACGACACACGCATGGAACTGGGTGTACATTTTCAGCTGTGATAACGGCAGAATTAGCTAAAGGTAAATCCATAATTGATGCAGTAGCTAAAGCGAAAAATTTTATTTCTAAAGCCATTCAATATACACCAGAAATAGGTAAAGGAAGAGGCCCTGTAAATCATTTTGCTTATCAACGGGAGAAAGGTTGGGATTAAATTGAGTTATTTATCCAAAGTGAGAGAGACAAACCCACTCATCGTCTGTTATACGAATGATGTTGTTAAAAATTTTACGGCTAACGGCTTACTATCTATAGGTGCAAGTCCTGCAATGAGTGAGGCACCTGAAGAAGCAAAAGATTTTTTTAAAGTCACAGAAGGATTATTAATCAACATTGGAACGCTGACACGTCAAACTGGGGCTGATATGTTAGAAATAGCAAAACAAGCGAATGATTTAGGGGTTCCTATAGTGTTTGATCCTGTTGCTGTGGGTGCCTCACAATTTCGTAAAGACTACTGCCAACAATTTTTAAATCAAGTTGATGTCGATGTGATTAAAGGTAATGCCTCAGAAATACTTACATTAGTTGATGCGGAAACGACGATGAAGGGGACGGATAGCGCTGCAAATATAGATCATGTTCAGATTGCTTTAAAAGCGTATGAAAAATACAATGCAGCCATTATCGTTACTGGAAAAAATGATGTCATTGTGCAAGACCATCAAATCATTGAACTCACTAACGGTTCACCTTTATTAACTAAAATCACTGGCGCAGGGTGTTTATTAGGTGCCGTAGTTGCATCATTTTTATTACGACAAAAACATCCTAATATTGAAGCTTTAATTGAAGCAGTCTCAATATATAACATAGCGGCTGAACATGCAGAGCTAAGTTTAGGGGCAGATTTACCAGGAACATTCTTAGTGTCATTTATTAATGCTTTAAATCAAGTAGATGATGCATCCTATCACCAGGAAATTAAAAAGAGAGAAGTGAAAGAAACATGAAGTTTGAAAGGGAACAATTACGTGTTTATTTTATAGCTGGTACGCAAGATGTAAAAAAAGGGACTTTACAAGAGATACTAAAGGTAGCGCTTGAAGCGGGGATTACAATGTTTCAATTTCGAGAAAAAGGACCTTCATCTTTAAAAGGGGAGGATAAGGAACAAGAAGCAATTGCTTTAATGAAACTTTGTAATGCGTATCATGTACCGTTTATAGTTAACGATGATGTAGAACTAGCTTTAAAAATTGGTGCTGATGGTATTCATGTAGGCCAAGATGATGCCAAAATTGAATCCTTTATTAGTAGAAGTCATAATAAAATTATTGGATTAAGTATCAGTAATTTTCAAGAGTATGATCAATCTGATTTAACGCACGTTGATTATATAGGTGTCGGCCCCGTATATCAAACGTCAACCAAGAGAGATGCCAAACAACCTGGAGGCGTAGAAATGATTCGTCGTATGCGTAATTATGATGAATCGATACCAATCGTCGCCATTGGTGGCATAACCGAAGAAAACGTTGCATCATTGAAAAAGAATGGTGCAGATGGCATTGCTACGATTTCGTCCATCACACATAGCGCAAATATTGAAAATACTGTGTCACGATATTTACAGTATTTCAACTAAAATCATTTTTATTTTTGTTTATGTTTCCACACAACTCAGATGTGTGATAAAATATCATTTATGTGAATATATCTTTAGAGGTGGAAAAATGAAGAACAAAGCGCTATTGGCGACACTATTAGGGGTCGTTCTGTTATTAGCTGGATGTGATTATAGCAAGCCTGAAAATCGTACTGGCTTCTTTTACAACACGTTTGTTTCCCCAATGGATCAACTTATCCATTGGCTAGGTGATCATTTAAATAATAACTATGGTTTAGCCATCGTTATTATCGTTCTTGTAGTACGTATCGTATTACTCCCATTCATGTTGTCAAACTATAAAAACATGCACATGATGCGTGAAAAAATGAAAATAGCAAAACCAGAGATGACTGCTGCGCAAGAAAAAATGAAACGTGCACGCACAGCAGAAGATAGAATTGCTGCTCAACAAGAAGTATCGAAAGTATATAAAAAATATGACATGAACCCAGTTGCAAGTATGTTAGGATGTCTTCCACTTATTTTGCAAATGCCGATTGTCATGGCTTTATTCTTTGTTTTAAAATATCCTTCAGGTGGCGGTATTACTAAATTCTCTGACTTCTTATGGTTCCAATTGGATAAACCTGATATTTGGATTACGATTATTGCCGGTGTGTTATACTTCATTCAAGCCTATGTTTCAAGTATGCATATGCCACCAGAGCAACGTCAAATGGCAATCATGATGATGATTATCTCACCAATAATGATTGTTTGGATCTCATTTAGTTCTGCAGCAGCATTGGGCTTATATTGGTCTGTTTCTGCGGCATTCCTAGTGGTACAAACATACGTTGCAAACAAGATTTACGGTAAAAAAGCGCTAGAAGAAGTTGCACCGATGATTCGCAAATTCGAAGAAGAAAAAAAAGCGAATAAGAAAACAGGTAAAAATACGCAAGTCGTATCTAAAAAGAAGAAAAAATAATTACAAAAAATAACCATCTTACCTTTTACGGTGAGATGGTTATTTTTTTAGACCCATTCATCAAAGAATTGTTTTAAAAACAATTCTAAAAATTTATGTCGTTCAAGTGCTATTTCTTTACCTTTAGGCGTATTCATTAAATCTTTAAGTTTCAATAATTTTTCATAGAAATGTTTGATTGCAGAAGGTTGAATGGTAGTTAAATCAATGCGTGATAAATCTGAATGCGGGATTTCATCGGTCCACATCGGTTCATTGAAATGCCCAGCAAATTGAAACGTACGGGCTATCCCAATAGCACCAATGGCATCTAGACGATCGGCATCTTGAACAATCTGAGCTTCTAACGTTTTTAAGGAATGACCTTCTCTGGATTTGCGAAAACTCATGTGATTGATAATATACATAATATGTTGTTGTTCTTCAGGTGAAACACCTATTTGTTTTAAAAATGACGAAAGTGTCGAACACGCTTCAGAATGTGGTAATTTATCATCAACTGTGTCATGAAGTAGTGCTGCCATTTCAATAACAAAATGATTGATATTGTCATAATCATGAGCTATACATTTTGCAAGTGAAACGACACGTCGTACATGCGCAATATCATGACCAGTCGTATCTTGACCGTGTATGTGAACCATATAATGATAGGCTTGTTCACATTGCTTTGCCGTCATAGGTAATCCTCCTTATAAAATTGGTGAAAGTAATTGACTGATTGACTCTTTAAATTTTATAACAAGACTACGTTGTGCATACCGCTCTGGGGTAAGTACAGAACATTTTTTTAAATCTTGCTCAAAACTCTCCCGTAATTGTGTTGCGACACTTTCGTTATATACAAATGCATTCACTTCAAAATTTAAGACGAAACTGCGATTATCCATATTGGTCGTACCCACACTTGTGATTTCATCATCGATGGTTAATGTTTTTGCATGTAAGAAACCATCTTCATACAGATAAACTTTCGCACCGACCTCTAATAATGAAGCAGCATTCTTATAAGTCGCCCAATATACAAACGGATGATCGGGTTTGTTCGGTATCATTAAATGTACGTTCACGCCACCTAAAGCGGCGATTTGTAACGCATCTATAAACGATTGGTCAGGGACGAAATAGGGTGTTTGAATGTATATATCTTTTTTTGCCATATTTATCATTTTTAAGTATCCATATTTAATCTGCTCCCAAAATTCATCCGGTCCACTAGATGCAATTTGAACACCTATGTTGTCATTATTTTGGAGGTGTACTTTTGGAAAGTATTTTTCATGATGTTCAATATCATGACGCGATGATTGAGAATTCCAATCTAAAATAAAACGCAATTGTAAGGCGTGTACAGCTTCACCTTCAATTTTTAAATGGGTATCTCTCCAATTACCAAATTTTTTTGATAAACCCAAATACTCATTCCCAACATTAAATCCACCAACATAACCTATTTTGCCATCTATAACAACGATTTTTCGATGATTTCGATTGTTCATACGAAAATTAATAACTGGTAATTTAGAAGGGAAGAAAGCTTCAACTAGACCACCTTTTTTCTTAAATGACTTCAAATCTCTTAAAGATAAGCCTTTCGAGCCAATATCATCATATAGCATTTTGACTTCTAAACCTTCTTCCAACTTCTCTTCAAGTAAATCAATAATGCTCTTACCTAAAGCATCTTTACGAAAGATGTAATATTGTATATGTATATACGATTTTGCATTGCGTATATCTTCTTTAAGTTGGTTGAATTTTTGTTCTCCATCGAGCAGCACATCAATTTTATTTTGATTCGTGTAAAAGGCAGCATTGTTATAAAGCAACCCACGTATCATTGATTTGTATTTTTTTACATGTGGGTTTTCAGGATCAAAATGATCATTTTTTTAAGCTTTGAGTTGTTGATTGACAAGCTGAGTTAATCCTTTTTGGTCTTTTTCTGACACTTTAAAAATGGATTTACGCTGAATTTGACGTCCAAATAGTAAATAGAGTATGAACCCTAAAATAGGAAATAAAGATAAGACTAAAATCCAAGCCCATATTGAGCCTGCGCTTCGACGTTCCATAAAAATAATTGTGAAAACAAAAGAAATATTTAATAGGAATAAAGCGATAAATATATAGGTAAATACCATACTGCCATCTATGACGTATGCATTGTTTAAATCCTCCATTTTTAACCCTCCTTTGGATGTATGATTTTAAATAATTATATCATTTATTCATGAAATCACGGAAAATTTACGCATTTGACATATACCGCATAGGGGTATATAATGGTTCTGAAAGTAAGCATGGAGGTGCTGCCTATGAATGAACACGCACATCATTCTGATGAGATTAAAAAGAACTTAACTTCACGATTGAATCGTATTGAAGGACAAGTTCGTGCAATTAATCGCATGATTGATGAAGATGTTTATTGTGATGATGTCTTGACTCAAATTAGAGCGACACGTTCAGCTTTGAATAGCGTTGCGACGAGGTTGCTTGACTATCACATGAAAGGCTGTATTACAAAGAAAATTGAGGATGGCCATGAAGCAGAAGCAATGGAAGAGTTGCTTGTCACATTTCAAAAATTAATGAAAGACTAGTTGGAGGATACTATGCAAGTCGATCGTGTGTATGTAGAAGATTTAAGAAATGAGCAATATCAAACACATCTTGTACAACGTTTGAATGAAATGATTGGGGTTAAAGAAGTAAGTATCGATAGTGATTTAAAGTGCATCACACTTCGATATGAAACGCCTATTAATTTGAATACGTTAGAAAAAGAGATTTATGACTCAGGTTTTAAAGTATTACGAACGAAAAAAGGAGAGAGAGAACATGGGTAAACACACTATTAATGTTGAAGGTATGACATGTAATCATTGTAAGGCGGCTGTTGAGGATGCAGTTAAAGGTAACAAAGAAGTATTGTCTGTCATTGCATCACCAGACGAGAATCAAGTGGAAGTGGAACTTACTGATGATGGTGCGCTTCATGATGTGAAACAACGTATTTATGATGCAGGTTATGAAGTGAAATAAAATTTATGTTGAATGTACTGAAATGAATTCAGTTCCTATTTAGAAGGGGGTAGGCAAATGATTGGTCTGCCCTCTATCATTTTAAGGATTCATATACCCTATATAGGTATAGGAGGTTGTCATAATGAAAGAAGAAACATATCAAATTTCAGGGATGCATTGTGCTGCGTGTGCGACACGCATAGAACGTGTACTGAATCGAGAAGCGGCTATTGAAGAAGCAACAGTTAACCTTGTTATGGAGAAAGCGACAGTTAAATATAACCCTAAACAAATTGATAGAGCAGCAATCTTTGAAAAAATTTCAAATATAGGATTTGAAGCACATGAAATTGAAAAAGATAATCACATTTCAAAACGGGAACATCAAGAATTAAAAAAACAACGAAATAAATTTCTGTTGTCAGCGTTGTTAGCTTTACCTCTGTTATACACAATGTTTGCACATTTTACATTCCTAGACTTTATACCTGTGCCAGAATTGTTGATGCATCCTTTATTTCAACTTGCATTGGCTACGCCCATTCAATTTATATTAGGTGGTCAATTTTATTTCGGTGCATGGCGAGCTTTAAAAAATAAAAGCGCAAATATGGATGTTTTGGTGGCAATGGGTACATCAGCAGCTTATTTTTATAGTTTTTACATGATGATTTTACACCAAGGTCATCCAGGGCATGTACCGCTTTACTTTGAGACGAGTGCGGTCCTCATTACACTCATTCTCCTTGGAAAATATTTTGAAAAGAGAGCCAAAGGACATGCAAGTGATGCCATAAAAAAACTAGCTGCATTGCAAGTGAAAGATGCATTGGTTGAAAAACATGGGGAAGTTGTCAATTTATCTATTGACCAAATACAAGTCGGAGATATTATTCATATTAAAAGTGGTACCTATATACCGCTAGATGCAGAAATCATTGAAGGCTCCACGTCAATTAATGAATCTATGATTACTGGTGAAAGCATACCTGTAGATAAAACGATAGGTGATTCTATTATTGGAAGTACATTAAATCAGGCCAACTTTATCAAAGCGAGAGTGACACATGTTGGAGATGATTTAGTACTCAATCAAATTATTAAAGTTGTTGAAGAGGCACAAACGAAAAAACCTCAAATCCAACGTTTAGCAGATAAAATATCTAACATTTTTGTTCCAACAGTAGTGGGCATCGCGCTATTTGCGTTTCTGTTATGGTTTTTCATTTTAACTTCATTTGATTTTACGCGATCACTTGAAATTTTTATCGCGGTGATTGTCATTGCTTGTCCTTGTGCATTAGGTTTAGCGACACCTACATCCATTATGGTTGGATCTGGGCGTGCTGCTGAATCAGGTATTTTATTTAAATCAGCAGAAAGTTTAGAACAAACACGTCAAATTGATACAATTGTTTTCGATAAAACCGGAACCCTTACAAAGGGCGCTCCTGAAGTTGTAGACACTATTGAATTTGAACGTGTGCCACATATCGATGATTATATTAAAAGTTTAGAATCTCAATCTGAACATCCTCTGTCTCATGCACTTGTTTCGCACTTTAAAGATGCCAAAAATGTAGCAATAAAAAATTATGAAACGCATATTGGAAATGGTATTTCTGGAATGATAGATGGCAGTTCAATTCGTATAGGATCACTATCTTTTATTGCATCAGAAATAACATTGACAGAGGACATGAAGCAACAACAACATCAGTTAGAAAGTAAAGGTGCAACGGTCATAGGTGTACAAATTAAACAAAAATTGACAATGATGATTGCTTTAAGAGATGAACCTAAACCAAAAGTAAAAGAGACGATACGCCAATTACGTCAACATTATGAAGTGGTTATGCTAAGCGGCGATAGTCAAATGACAGTTGAGGCCATTGCAAGAGAATTAGGTATTCAACGTACTTTTGCAAATGTAAAACCTAACGAAAAAGCAAAAATCATCGAAACATTGCAAGAAGACAATCATAAAGTGATGATGGTTGGAGATGGAATTAATGATGCCCCATCATTAATTCAAAGTGATATTGGTATTGCGATGGGATCAGGAACAGACATCGCGATTGAATCATCAGATGTTGCGTTAGTATACAACCACATTTCACAAATACCTGAAGTATTAAAATTAAGTGAATTAACTATTAAGAATATTAAACAAAATTTATTTTTTGCTTTTTGTTATAATATCATTGGCATTCCTATTGCAGCCGGAGGATTTCTAGCGCCTTGGGTTGCAGGAACTGCGATGGCTTTTAGTTCTGTCTCAGTCGTATTAAACGCATTACGTTTAAAACGTATTCAAAAATAAATTAAAAAATTTCAATTTATTGTAGTCATATGTAATAAAGTAGGGTATGATGTAAGAGAAGTTAGACATATGCGGGGTGATAATATGGAAAAACAGAATGAAAGAATTCAAAATGTGGTCCATATGTTATCATCAATTGGGGTTAAAGTTAAAAAAACAAAATCACGATTGGATATTATGCGATCACTTACCAATGCAAAACCTGCAACTGAGAAACTAAAGTAGTCAAAGCACGACATTAAATCATTGTGATTATCTTGGTGTAGATCACGGATATAGCGAGAATCATATCACAATTTTGTTTAAAAGCGTTAAAAAAACAGACTAGGATGTACTATCCTAGTCTGTTTTTATGTTCTGATTAAAATGTTAAAGGTGATTATAAAGGTGTTTTGTCAGTAGGCGCATTGTATTTTTTCGGTGCGTGATAACGCATGCTGAGAAGTACACCTACACCCGCCATTAAACTCCATAAAGCACTTCCTCCATAACTGATGAATGGTAATGGAATACCTGTAATCGGCAAGAGTTGTATCGTCATTCCGATATTTTGAACGATATGAAAAAGTAATAAACTCACATACCCCACGATGAATGATTTATTAAATAAGTCTGTAGTTTGAGATGCGCTTTTTAAAAGATGCATTAATAACAATAAATAAATCACAAGTAATACGACAGCACCTATGAAACCAAACTCTTCACCAATAACAGAGAATATAAAATCTGTATGGTTCTCTGGAATATATACTTCACCTTGGTTGAATCCTTTACCTATTAATTGTCCGGATCCAATTGCTTTCATAGATTCTGTGAGGTGAAAACCATCTCCAGAACTATATGTGTATGGATCTAGCCAAGAGTTAATGCGTCCTAACTGATAGGTTTTAATACCAGCAATATTTTCGATTAAACTCGGTTTATATAATATAGAAAGAATAAGGCTTCCACCAAATACAATGACGACACCGAATAAGGGCGCAAGTATTTTCCAAGAGATACCACTCACTACTACGATACCAGCGATTATCGCCATGACTACAAGTGTTGTACCTAAATCGTTTTGTAGCAATATTAAAAGTAGTGGAATAAACGTGACACCCATAATTTTCAGTATAAGAATCATGTCTGTTTCAAGGGACCTGTTAAACGTATAACGATTATGTTGAGCGACGACTTTGGAAATTGCAAGAATCAATACAATTTTCATGAACTCAGATGGTTGAATACTGATAGGGCCAAAGCGATACCAACTTTTGGCACCGTTGATAATAGGTGTTATCGATGTTTCAGGTAAAAGAATTAATCCTATCAATAAAAAGATAAATATAGAATAGATAATGAAGGTATATTTTCGGATTTTTTTAGGGGAGACAATCATTATCAAAAATGCAAGTATACCCCCTAATATGTAATAAAAAATTTGTCTGATGCCAAAATCCATACTATATTGTCCGCCACCCATAGCAGATTGAATAGTCATAACACTAATCAAACACAGCACTAAAATGAGTGTGATAAGTTTCCAATCTAAGCGATGTCGTAAAGATTTTTGAGTTTGTTGACGTGAGGAAGCCATAGTTATCTCCTTTACGAAAAGAATATCATGTAATAATTATATAACGATTGTACAGAACTTCGCATTAATTTGCTAACAAGAGTTATGATTCATTTGAAAATACATGCATTTCTGATCTTTCTCATGGTAATATTGAGTTTAGAATACGATTTGGAGGCGGACTTATGTCAAAAGAAGCTTTATGTATTATATACGGCGGAAAAAGTGCCGAACATGATGTGTCTATTTTAACAGCACAAAATGTTTTAAATGCAATTGATAAAGAGCAGTATCAAATTGACATTATTTACATTACAAATGAAGGTATTTGGAGAAAGAAAGAGAATATTACTAATGAAATTACTGACATTAACGGACTACATTTAGATGCTTCACTTGAGGGTGAAATTTCTTCAATGTTAACATGTAGTAGTCTAGGTGGACGCTATGATGTTGTTTTTCCGTTATTACATGGCCCGAATGGAGAAGATGGTACGATTCAGGGATTATTTGAAGTGCTCGACTTGCCATATGTTGGTAATGGGGTGCTTGCAGCTTCAAGTTCAATGGATAAACTTGTAATGAAACAATTATTTGCACAACGTGGTTTACCACAGCTGCCATATGTGAGTTTTTTACGTAGCGAATATGAAAAATACCAACATAACATTTTGAAACTGGTACAGGATAAATTAGAATTTCCAGTATTTGTAAAACCTGCGAATTTAGGATCAAGTGTAGGGATTAGTAAATGTTCAAATGAAGCAGAGTTAATCCAAGGGATTGAAGAAGCATTTCTTTTTGACCGTAAACTTGTTATTGAACAAGGCGTTAATGCAAGAGAAATTGAAGTTGCTGTACTTGGTAATGATTACCCCGAAACGACATGGCCAGGAGAAGTCATAAAAGATGTCGCGTTCTATGATTACAAGTCGAAATATAAAGATGGTAAAGTACAACTGTCTATTCCTGCTGATTTAGATGAGGATGTACAAATGACATTACGTAATATGGCAGTTGAAGCGTTTAAAGCAACAGATTGTTCAGGTATCCTCCGCGCAGATTTCTTCGTTACAGAGGATGATCAAATTTATATTAATGAAACCAATGCAATGCCTGGATTCACTGCGTATAGTATGTATCCGAAATTATGGGAAAATATGGGCGTTTCTTATCCAGAATTAATTACAAAACTGATTACATTAGCGAAAGAACGTCACCAAGATAAACAAAAAAATAAGCACAAAATTGATTAGAAGGTGACACGATGATTGACATAAGCTTACAACAACTCAAAACGTGGATTGATTGTGAAATCGATGAACAATATTTAACGCATACGATTAAAGGTGTGACTATTGATTCGCGTAACGTCCAACCAGGCCAACTTTTCATACCATTCAAGGGCGAAAATGTAGATGGTCACCAATATTGTGAACAAGCATTGAATAAAGGGGCAGGTGCAACATTCTTCCAATCAGACAGTGAGATTGAGGTGCCTCAAAATGGGCCCGTTATTTTTGTTAAAGATGCTTTAGACGCACTACAGCAATTGGCAAAAGCCTATATCCTAGCCGTAAACCCTACAGTTATTGCTGTAACAGGGTCAAATGGTAAAACAACAACGAAAGATATGATTGAGCATACATTGAAAGCAAATTATCGTGTAAAAAAAACGATAGGTAATTATAATAATGAAATTGGCTTACCTTTAACCATTTTAGAGTTAGATAACGATACAGAAGTGTCTATTTTAGAAATGGGTATGTCAGGCTTTCATGAAATAGAGTTATTGTCTCATATCGCTCAACCTGATTTTGCTGTTATCACAAACATCGGTGAATCTCATATGCAAGATTTAGGCTCTAGAGAAGGTATTGCCAAAGCTAAATTTGAAATCGTTTCTGGAATGAAACCTCATGGTAAATTAATTTATGATGGCGATGAGCCTTTACTAAAGCCACATATTGAGACTTTAAATGAGGCACAATGCATGAGTGTCGGGTTAAATCAGGATAATCAAATGCGTTGTAAAATTTTATCTCATGACGAGCATGGCATTTCGTTTTCAATCAATAATGAGGTCGACTATCAATTACCAATTATTGGAGCGCATAATATGCGTAATGCAGCCATCGCAATCACGATTGCGTCATTACTCGGCGTAGATCATCAAACAATTCAAACTCAATTGAATGATTTAAAACTCACAGGTATGCGCATGCAAAAATTTGAAGCGCCTAATGGTGCTACCGTTATTAACGATGCTTATAATGCAAGTCCTACAAGTATGAAAGCTGCAATTGATACGTTAAGTCAAATGAACGGACGTAAAGTTTTAATTTTTGGCGATGTACTTGAACTAGGTGAACAATCAAAAGCACTCCACATGAGTGTTGGACATTACTTAGAAGACAAAAATATCGACATGCTCTATACGTATGGAGAAGCGGCGCGCGATATTCACGAAAAAGGGAAGCGTCACGTACAAGAAGCCATACATTTTAGTGATAAATCGCAAATGATTAAATACGTTAAATCGATATTAAATTCACAGGATAAAGTATTGGTTAAAGGATCGCGTGGTATGAAATTGGAAGAAGTCGTCGATGGTTTAATCACTATTGATGCAAAATAAAAATTAAACAAAACATGACATCATAACGTCTTAAATGACTATAGATGTCATGTTTTTTATATCGTACTTTGAATATGTCTATAAGCGTGTGCAAAAAGGCAATTGATAGAAAACATCAACGACAGTAATGAAGAAATGATGAGGCTTGCAGTTAGTATTTTTAAAGTGAAATAAATACGCATCTAAGCGATATGAGTTAAGATTGGTTTATTGCGCATTTGGTTTACAGGTGTTAATATGGAGAAGTTGGAAAAATCATTATTGAGATAAATTATGAGAATAAACATTCCAAAAAAGGAGAATGACTTTGCAAAATTTTACAAGCTTAGGTGTTTCAGAACGTACAGCTGAAACATTAGAGTCGATGGGATTTACGGAACCTACACCGATACAAAAGGATAGCATTCCATCTGCTCTTAAAAATTTAGATATTTTGGGCCAAGCACAAACAGGAACAGGTAAAACAGGTGCATTTGGTATCCCATTAATAGAGAAAGTAGTGGGCCAAGAAGGTGTGCGCGCTCTGATTTTAGCACCGACACGTGAACTTGCAATGCAAGTAGCAGAACAATTACGTGAATTTAGCCGTGGGCAAAATGTACAAGTTGTAACGGTATTTGGTGGCATGCCAATCGATCGACAAATTAAATCATTAAAGCGTGGGCCTCAAATTGTCGTAGGTACACCTGGACGTGTGATTGATCATTTAAATCGTCGTACGCTTAAAACACAAGATGTAGAAACGTTAATTTTAGATGAAGCAGACGAAATGATGAACATGGGCTTTATTGATGATATGCGCTACATAATGGATAAATTACCAGCCGAGAATCGTCAAACAATGTTGTTCTCAGCAACAATGCCTAGAGCAATTCAAGAACTTGTTCAGAAGTTCATGAAATCACCGCAAATCATTAAAACCATGAACAATGAATTATCTGATCCTCAAATTGATGAGTTTTATACAATTGTGAAAGAACTAGAAAAATTTGACACTTTCACAAACTTCTTAGATGTGCATCAACCAGAACTTGCTATCGTTTTTGGCCGTACAAAGCGTCGCGTTGATGAATTAACAAGTGCGCTTTTATCGAAGGGATATAAAGCAGAAGGTTTACATGGGGATATTACGCAAGCAAAACGATTAGAAGTTTTGAAAAAATTTAAAAATGATCAAATCGATATCCTTGTGGCAACAGATGTTGCAGCACGTGGACTAGATATTTCTGGTGTGAGCCATGTCTATAACTTTGATATTCCTCAAGATACTGAAAGTTACACACACCGTATTGGTCGTACAGGACGTGCAGGAAAACAAGGTATGGCGGTAACATTTGTAAATCCAATCGAAATGGATTACATTCGTCAAATCGAACAAGCGAACCGTCGTCAAATGCGTGCATTACGTCCGCCACACCGTAAAGAAGTGTTACGTGCACGTGAAGAAGAAATTAAATCAAAAGTTGAGAATTGGATGGCTGCAACGAAAGAACCACGTGTTGAAAGTATCGCACAGCAATTACTTGAAGTGTACGATCACTCTGATTTAGTGACAGCACTATTACAAGAACTAGTGGAGTCAAATGATGAAGTTGAAGTACAACTTACATTTGAAAAGCCTCTTGCACGTAAAAACCGTCAACCAAAAGGTAATCGTAAAGGCGGTAGTGGCAAACGTCATGCGAAGTCAAGACGTGGCAACAAATCAGGTTTCAATAAAAAAGGTAACAATCACAAAGAAAAACGTGAATCTAAAGTGAAAAAGGGACGCACATTCGCAGATCATCAAAAATAGTGTGTGAGATTGTTTCTTTGCTAGAACCATCTCAATGGATAAAAGAGCATGATTTAACATAAAGAAGGGCTGAGACAAAGCAGACCTGTTAATTAAAATAAGCCAGCAAAATTCATTTTGTACATGAACTTTGCTGGCTATTATTTATCTATATAAATTAATTTAGTCTTAGTGATGGACACTATGATGAATTGTGATTGATCCCTTAGCCGAGACTTCTGAGGCATTTAGCCGCAACCGAAAATCCATTTTGAGAGCAAAATCTAAGAGATTTTTGCTCCCTAGTTGAAGTAAGGCGTCTAGAAAAGCGAGGCGTTAGGGACAATCATAGGTTTAATGATTTATGTCTCAGCCGTTTTTGTTTAAGTTTAATGATATCGCGATGATAATGACGATGTGAGATTGATATTAAATTCTATGATATATTCGATACAATTTAAATATTAACGTATGCTATAATCATAATAATATTTGGTAAAGGAGATATGTATGTTGAAAGGATCGATGTTAAAACCATCCAAAGCTACACTTTCTTATAGTATCACAAGCAATGTCCTTCAATTGCTAGTTGAGATTTGTGTTTTATCCGTTCTGTTGTATTGCGCTCACCTATTTGCTTGGCATATCGTATGGACGTATGTACTCGTGATATGTCTCGTATTAAATATCATCATGCGTACTGTTTATCCGATTGTTTCCTATCATTTTTATACATACCGCATTCACACTAAGGTCGTTGAAATTCGTAAAAATGTTTGGTTTCAACACTACCAAGCAATTAAAATTGAACGGATTCAATATATAGAAAATGTGACCAATCCATTAGCTACATATTATAAATTAAAAAAATTAAAAATAACGACTGCAGGACATGAAATCGCTTTACCTTATTTATTAGAGACTCAAGCGAATGATATCGCAATACACTGTATGACTGTTTTAGAAAGGGGTGAGGATGATGTATAATCCACAAAAATTACATCCCATTTCATATATCACAGGGTTAATTGAGGCTATCAAACAAAATATTTTCGTGTTTATTATTTTCATCTTTTTTCAACTTGATAGCTTTAAGTGGTATGATATTTGGAGCTATGTTGTCCCAGGTATCTTTTTTATTGTCTTCTTAATTAGTTTTTGTATCAACATCGTACGTGTATATAAAACGCGCTATTGGATAGAGGATGATTACTTTATTGTTACAACGGGTGTGTTTAACCTCGAACGTAAAGAATTACATATCAAACGCATTCAATCCATCGATGCGAATCAATCTATCATTAACCGCATTTTTGGTGGTGTCAATTTACAACTTAAAACGCCTAGTGACAGTATTGAATTGGATACCATTACTCAGTTACAAAGTGAGCGTATTCGTGAAGAAGTTGAAAAAGTAAAAGGTCATTTACATCAAACCTCACAACAAGAGTATCTGGAGAATACAGTATCAAACGCGCATTATGAAGCCGAGGTACTCTTTACATTATCAACTAAAAATTTGTTGTTTATGGCTATGACAAGTGGTGCAATTTTAGTGACGCTAGCTACGGTAGGACCGATTATTGGTACATTCCAAAACAATATTGATTGGAATTGGCTATTTGGAAGTGTAAATCATGTATTTAACCATCAAGTGTATGCTACTATAATTATTTTAAGCATTATATTGGTCGTCAGTTATATCATTGGTGTCATCATCACGATGATAAAATATTATGGATTTACGCTACATCGACATGGTGACTACTTGCATATGAAATTTGGATTACTCAATATACGCCGAATGACAATACCTATTACTAGAATTCAGGCCGTTGTTGAAGACCGTTCTTTCATGAGAACGTTGTTTGGCTATACGTCTTATGCGTATATTATTACGAGCGATCACGCAGTTAAAGAAGATGAACATTCAAATGGTAAAGTGATGATTTTACCATTTATTGAACGTCGTTTAGCACAACATATCATTGCAGACATCACACCACACCTTCAATTTAATCCAATTACAACCGGCTTGCCGTGGCGTGGGTTTCATCGTCGCTTTTGGATTATAAGTGTCATGCTCATTGGATGTGCCACATTAGGGCATTTTTACTATAGCCCATGGATTTGGCTACCAACGCTGTTGATTATTGGCTACACAATCTTTCATAGTTATGTGGCTATCCAACAGTCGGGCGTTGCTATAAATGAGTCCCAAATGTCATTAAAACAAGTAACGTTATTTGGTTATCGCACCTCATATTTTAAACGCGACAAAGTCATTGGTTATCGTCAAAGTGCGCATCCATTGATGCAAAAAGCAAACCTAAGTCATTTTGCATTTTTAGTAGCAAAAGGAAATACGAATGAGAAGATTGGATTACGTTTTCATGATTTCAACACAGTTGCACGTTATCGAAAGTGGTATACCAATGGAGGTGGTCGTGATGAAAACAATGCATAAGCAAGGCTTACGTGTATTAAAGATTAGAGGCATACTGTATACGTGCATCTGTCTCAGTTTTGCTACGGGTTACATGTTGAGCGCATACTTTTTAAAGTGGCAATCATTTAAAACCATGATGATTGTTAGTATTGTCCTCGTCATATTATTAGCATTGTACTTTATCTTCGTGGCGCCACGTTATCGATATGCAATTTTTAAATATCAATATGATGAACATAGAATATTTATACAAAAAGGCTTATTTTTTATTAAACAAACCCATGTCCCTTTATATCGCATTCAAAATGTAGAAATTGAAGAAGGATGGATTATGAGACGTTATCATCTTGCTAATATATTAATGCATACTGCAGGAGGTTTAGTTTCAGTAAAATTAATTCATAAAGATGAAGCGCAAAAATTAAATGCTTTCATTAGACAACATGGTATGATTGATGAGAGTGGTGCATTGCATCAAGGATTAGAGGCTAACACGTCAGATGAATAATGATTGAATGTCGTAGTCATTCTTAAGTCCAATGAAAATAAAAAAGATATTTGAGAAAATGAGGGAAACTAATGATTTATGGTATCGGTATCGATTTAGTGGAAATCAACCGTTTAAAAGAAGTGTTGAAACGACAAGCACGTTTTCCAGAGCGCATTTTATCAGCTAAAGAATTAGAGCGATTTAATAGTTTTAAACTTGAAAAACGCCAGCTTGAATTTCTTGCTGGACGATTTGCATGTAAAGAAGCAATGAGTAAAGCCTTAGGAACAGGTCTTGGCGAAAACATAGCATTTAAAGATATTCACTGTGAAAATGATCAAAATGGTAAACCCACAATCGCATATAAAGATTTCACCGTTCATGTGTCTATTTCACATACAGAACATTATGCAGTGAGCCAAGTCATTATAGAACAATAAGTGCTTTAGAGCAGAGTAAAAGATTAAAATCATCTAATATAGATGTGTTTTAGATGTCTCTGCTCATATTTGTTAAGAGAGATTGATTTTAGGAAGGTGACAATTGTGTCAGATAAATATTTTCGTTCAACGGAATTAACCATTGATTTAGATGCGATAACAGATAATTACCATGCATTAGTAAAATTGCAACCAAATAAATTGATAATGCCAGTTGTAAAAGCAAATGCATACGGCTTGGGTAGTATCCAAATCGCGACACATTTACGTGATTTAGGTGCGGAGTTTTTCTGTGTTGCCACTTTAGATGAAGCAATTGAATTAAGAATGCATGGTATCAAAGAGAAGATTTTAATTTTATCAAGTGTACCGCCACATGCTATTAATAAAGCAATTCAACATCGTGTAGCCATAGGCGTTCCATCGAAAGAATGGCTTGAACGAGCGATTGCACATATAGACGAAGAGGCTAAAAAAAATGTATGGATGCATATTAAACTTGATACAGGTATGAATCGTTTAGGCATTAAAGATGCAGAGACATATCATGAGGTAATACAACTCATTGAACAACACCCTAATTTAAAATTCGAAGGTGTGTTCTCACATTTTTCATCTGCCGACGATGATAATGATACATCTAAATTACAATATGAACGATTTAAAACACTTGTCGAAAGTACACAACAACCCCCTTATGTACACATTCAAAATTCAGCTGGCGCTTTAAGATTTGATCCATCAATTTGTAACGCATTTCGTCCAGGCATTGCACTATATGGCTATTATCCTTCATCATTTATTGAGGAAAAAGTGACTGCTAAATTAAGGCCATCTTTGCAATGGACCTCGGCGATAACGCAAGTGAAAACGTTAGAACCTGGTGAAAGCATTGGATATGGTGAAACGTATACAGCTGAAAAAGCGATGACAATTGCCTTGTTACCTGTAGGGTATGCAGATGGCTATTTACGAAGTATGCAAGGCAGTGATGTAAAGGTCAATGGACATCAATGTAAAGTAGTAGGGCGTGTAAGTATGGATCAAACGGCGATTCATGTACCCGAAACGACACAACCAGGAGATATTGTAACGTTAATAGAGCCTATAGCACATTCTCCTCAATCAGTCGAAGCATTAGCGACACAACAAAATACTATAAATTATGAAGTTTTATGCAATTTGAGTAGACGCGTTGCAAGAATATACAAAACACAACAATTGTGTGAAATATCCAACGAATTATTAAAATAGTATGGTTATTATATAGGATTTTTGATATCATAAAATGGAATCAAGGAAAATTATATCTGTTTTATTGATATGGAGGTCCTACTTATGTCAGCATTCTATCAAATAAGAGGTAAAAGCTTAGAACAATCATTAAAAGAAGGGTATGTTCAGATGGCGGATTTAAATCTCTCCCTAGCAACTGAAGCATACTCAGTCGAGTGTGAAGCTTGTGACTGTAACGAAACACACTTATTATCTAACAATAAGGATGACTAAATGAAACGTGGCGACGTTTATTTAGCAGATTTATCGCCAGTTCAAGGGTCGGAACAAGGGGGAGTCAGACCTGTCGTTATCATTCAAAATGATACTGGCAATAAGTATAGTCCAACGGTTATAGTAGCTGCAATTACTGGACGCATTAATAAAGCAAAAATTCCAACACATGTTGAAATTGAAAAACATAAATATAAGCTCGATAAAGATTCAGTTATCTTATTAGAACAAATAAGAACTGTCGATAAAAAGAGACTTAAAGAAAAGTTGACATATCTTTCAGATAAAAAGATGAAAGAAGTGAACGCTGCACTTGGAATTAGTCTAGGATTGCACATGAACCAACATAAATAGGCTTTAGGATTTGTATTTCCTAAAGCCTTTTACCATGTTACAAAAGGGGGGAAGTCCATTTGACGCATCAAAATGAAGTGCGCTACTTTGATTTAGTAGATGCATTTATAAAAGATAAAAATAAAAGCCAGACACTTCAAACGGCGCGGAGTTATGCGGACCATATTACTGGAAAAGGTGTCACACCAGAAGATATCGTTCGAATGCATAAGAAATATGCAGAAGAACATCAACTTTCCCATGGCCAACTTGTAGATAGTATGGATGTACTAGAAAAAGTAATATCTAGTTTTGGTTTTAATTACACAGATTATAAAGATTTAATTGACCGAATGGAAATTCATGATAAAGAGTTAGACGTTGCATCTCGACTTCAACAAACAATGTTAAAAACAGAAATTCCTCAATTTGATAGCATTCAAATCGGTGTTATATCTGTTGCTGCACAACGTGTAAGTGGTGACTATTTCAATTTAATAGATCATAAAGATGGCACGATGAGTTTTGCTGTAGCAGACGTCATTGGTAAAGGTATTCCTGCTGCATTAGCCATGAGTATGATTAAGTTTGGTATGGATTCTTATGGGCATTCGCAATTACCTAATGATGGTTTGAAGCGGTTGAACCGAGTTGTCGAGAAAAACGTTAACCAAAATATGTTCATTACGATGTTTTATGGCTTATATGAAGAAATGAATCATATTTTATATTGCAGTTCAGCTGGACACGAGCCAGGGTACATTTTCCGAGCAGAAGAAAATGAATTTGAAGAAATTGATGTGAGGGGCCGGATTTTAGGTGTGAGCCCTCACATAAGATACGATCAAAAAGAAATTAAAATCAATATTAACGATCTCATTATCATTTTTACTGATGGTGTTACCGAAATACGTCATGAAGATGGAGATTTTATAAATAAAAATAAACTGCTTGAATTCATAAAAGGCTATAAAGAATTACATCCTCAAGACATTGTTCAATTATTATACGAAAAGTTGTTACGTCTACATAAAGAAGGTAAACGCGACGACCTAACAATATTAATTATTAAAAGAGTCAATTAATTTCTATAAATTTAGATTAAAGCAACATAGAAGTGGGTAAAATCCCGTAGTAGAGTATATTTGTAGGAGTGTAAATAATAATGAACCTTAATATAGAATCGCAAAAACATGAACACTATTATGACATCGCAGTCAGTGGAGAATTGGATGTTGCTACTGTACCTGAACTAGAAAAAGTTTTAGTACCAATTAGACAAGCAGGTACGCATGACATTCATGTAAATTTAGAAAACCTATCTTATATGGATTCAACAGGTTTAGGTCTCTTTGTAGGCACATTAAAGTCTTTAAATCAAAATAACAAGGAATTATATATACTAGGTGTAAATGACCGAATTAAAAGATTATTTGAAATAACAGGGTTAAATGATTTAATGCATGTGAATGAAGGGACGGAGGTCGAATAACTATGTCACAAAAAAATGATTTTATTGAAATGAGACTTCCAGCATCAGCAGAATATGTAAGTTTAATACGATTGACATTGTCTGGCGTATTTACTCAAGCGGGTGCATCATACGATGATATTGAAGATGCTAAAATCGCTGTAAGTGAAGCCGTTACGAATGCTGTAAAACATGCATATAAAGATAAAAAAGAAAAAGGTTATATTAACATCGGTTTTGAAAAATGTGATACCCATATTAAAATTATCGTTTCGGATCAAGGAGAAAGTTTCAATTATCAAGAGACGAAACAACAACTAGGCCCATACAAAGAGAATGAGAATATTGATTTCTTACGTGAAGGTGGCTTAGGGTTGTTCTTAATTGAGTCGTTAATGGATGAAGTTACAGTAGATAAAGAAACTGGTGTAACAATTAGTATGATCAAGTATATAAAAAAAGAGCAGGTGCGAAACAATGACGAAAGAGTCGAAATCAGCTAATTTTGTTTCACCTGAACAAATCAACGACTGGATTAAGCAACACCAAGAGCATCAAGATGAAGTTGCACAAGAAAAGCTTGTCATGCATTATGAAAAACTCATCGAATCTTTAGCATATAAATATTCTAAAGGACAATCACATCATGAAGATCTAGTACAAGTTGGTATGGTGGGACTGATAGGTGCTATCAATCGATTTGATCTTTCTTTTGATCGTAAATTTGAAGCATTTTTAGTTCCAACAGTGATTGGTGAAATTAAAAGATATTTACGTGACAAAACATGGAGTGTGCACGTTCCACGTCGCATTAAAGAAATTGGTCCTAGAATTAAAAAAGTCAGCGATGAACTTACGAATGAGCTTGAACGCTCACCTTCCATTTCAGAAATCGCAGCACGCTTAGAAGTGACAGAAGAAGAGGTGCTTGAGGCTATGGAAATGGGACAAAGTTACAATGCGTTAAGTGTCGACCATTCTATAGAAGCTGATAAAGATGGATCAACGGTTACATTATTAGATATCATGGGAAGTCAAGATGATAACTATGATTTAACTGAAAAACGAATGATACTAGAGCGTATCATTCCGATACTTTCAGACCGAGAACGTGAAATTATTCAATGTACGTTTATTGACGGTTTAAGTCAAAAAGAAACGGGTGAGCGTATTGGATTAAGCCAAATGCATGTCTCTCGTTTACAACGCACAGCGATAAAAAAATTACAAGAAGCAGCAAGAAAGTAAAAGTGATGCGGTTAAGAACGTTTAATAGAAATATGTCATTATATATATCAATATCCGTGGGTCACACCATGAAACACATTAAAAGTGTTACCGCGGTTTTTTTATAAGTTCATACTAAAATAGCTGAGACTTTATAGGTCTCAGCTATTTTATGTGATAACGACATCATTATCAAACTTTAAATATCAATGTTAAAATAAGAATGTAATTATAAAGAAAGTGGTGAACTCCTTGGCAAATGCATTAGTCCAAGCAATACATAATGAGTATCAATTCTCTATCAAACAAATCGAAGCAGTTTTAAAACTTTTAGAAGATAAAAACACTGTACCATTTATCGCACGTTATCGAAAAGAAATGACTGATGGCTTAGATGAAGTTGAAATTAAAAAAATTGCAGATGAATTTAACTATCTGCAAAACCTTCAAAAACGTAAAGATGAAGTTATACATAGTATTGAGCAACAAGGCTTATTAACAGAAACTTTGAAACAAGACATTTTGAAGCAAACGAAGCTTCAACGTGTTGAAGATTTATACCGACCATATAAACAAAAAAAGAAAACAAGAGCAACAGAAGCGAAAAGAAAAGGATTGGCGCCTTTAGCAAAATGGATTGATGCGCAAAATGAAACGGAAAGCATTGATATACGAGCAAAACAATTTATCAATGAGGAAGTGCCTACAATTGAAGCGGCAATTTTAGGCGCACAAGATATCATTGCAGAACGTATTGCAGACCATCCACAATATCGACAGCGTATACTTAATGAAACACAGCGACATGGTGTAATAACAGCTACAAAAAAGAAAAATGCTGTAGATGAAAATGAAATTTTTGCAATGTATTATAATTATTCTGAGCCTTTAAAACGTTTAGCCAATCACCGAATTTTAGCTATGAATCGCGGTGAAAAAGAGAAAATATTAGCTATTAAAATTGATGTGGATCAATCACTGATTATTGATCACATTAAGCATTCTGAAATTATGGGGGATAACCCATTATCACATATCGTTAAAAATGCAATAGAAGATGCGATGAAACGCTTGATTTTTCCATCTATAGAACGTGAAATACGTACGGACCTTACAAAACGAGCAGAAGATAGTGCGATAGAAGTGTTTAGTAAAAATCTCAAACAATTGTTATTACAACCACCATTAAAACAAAAACAAATTTTAGGTATTGATCCTGCCTATAGGACAGGTTGTAAACTGGCAGTTATTAATTCTATGGGCTCATTTGTAGCAAAATCTGTCATGTATCCACACCCACCAGTTTCCAAAATGAAAGATGCAGAACGCATATTTTTAAATATCATTAACACGTACGATATTGATTTGATTGCAATAGGTAATGGCACAGCGAGTCGAGAAACAGAACAATTCGTAGCAAATATGATACAAACGCACGGTTTGAAAGTTCAATATATTATCGTGAATGAAGCGGGTGCATCAGTCTATTCTGCGTCTGATATAGCGAGACAAGAGTTCCCAGATTTCCAAGTAGAAGAACGTAGTGCAGCGTCAATTGGTCGCCGTGTACAAGATCCATTAAGTGAGCTTGTTAAAATAGACCCTAAATCAATAGGAGTGGGGCAATATCAACATGATGTAAACCAAAAACAATTAGGTGAAGCGCTCGATTTTGTTGTTGAAACGGCTGTAAACCAAGTAGGTGTCAATGTTAATACTGCGTCAAGTACTTTATTGCAACATGTTGCGGGATTGTCAAAACCAATAGCAAATAACATTATTCAATATAGAGAAGAAAACGGTAAGATTACACATCATAAAGAAATCAATAAAGTGAAACGATTAGGTCAAAAAACCTTTGAGCAAAGTATCGGGTTTTTAAGAATTGTAGATGGAGAAGAGCCATTAGATAACACACCCATCCATCCAGAAAGTTACGCTGTAACATATCAATTGTTAGATGAACTCAATATTGATGTTGCAGAATTAGGTAGTAAGCAACATCAACAAACCTTTGAAAACTTAAATATAGAAGCTTGTGCAGAAAAGTTAAATATTGGTGTGCCAACTCTGGAGGATATAGTTCAAGCGCTTATGGCACCGAACCGAGATCCACGTGATGAATATGAAACGCCTCAACTTAAATCAGATGTATTATCCATTGAAGATTTAACAAAAGGTATGAAATTAAATGGTACTGTAAGAAACGTCGTAGATTTTGGTGCTTTTGTAGATATTGGTGTGAAACAAGATGGTTTGGTGCATATTTCTAAATTGGCGAAACGTTTTGTGAAACATCCTATGGATATTGTCAGTGTAGGCGATATTGTTGAAGTATGGGTAGAGCGCATTGATGTTGATAAAGGAAAAGTCGCACTCACAATGATTGATCCTAATGGACAATGAGACTTTACAATCACGAGCTGAATCTATCGCGCTAACCTATTTTGGACGTCCATTTATACATCGGATTTATTTTAATCACCGCCTACGAACAACTGGAGGACGATATTTATTAAAGTCACACGATATAGAGATAAACCCGAAACAGTACGAACATTTTGGAGAGGCAGCGATTGATGCGATTATAAAACATGAATTGTGTCATTATTTTCTTCATCTAGATGGAAAAGGATATCAACATAGAGATTCAGATTTTAAAAAATTAAGTCAAATGGTTCATGCCCCTCGATTCTGTACACCTACAGAAACGTACCGTGAACGTGCGAATTATGAATACATGTGTACAAAGTGTCATCAAAAATTTTTGAGAATCCGAAAAGTAAACACCAGAAAGATGAGATGTGGACGTTGTGGCGGTGGGTTGAAAATAACGTCGTATTTATCATAATTTGATTAGTAAGTATCTTATCTTTCATAGAAAAGGGTAAAGATTCCGTTTGAAAGGAATTTTTATCCTTTTTTTAAGAAATAAAGGTTATTGACTTTGCATATTTTGATACGTATAATAATAAAAGTCGTCACATTAATTATGACGCACTTATGTGAAAATGATTGTTGACTTCATGAGGTAAATAAGTTATGATTTAATATGTTGCCAAATTAAAGTTAAAGACGTTTTACAAATATTAATCTTTTGTTAAAAAAGTGTTGACTTTAGTTAATGAGGATAGTACAATAAATCTTGTCGAAAAAATCAATGATTTTTACCGAGCGGTCGTGGCGGAACGGCAGACGCGCTAGGTTGAGGGCCTAGTGGGAGTATTCCCGTGGAGGTTCAAATCCTCTCGGCCGCATCAACATCGAATATAACACTTGCGGGTGTAGTTTAATGGCAAAACCTCAGCCTTCCAAGCTGATGTTGTGGGTTCGATTCCCATCACCCGCTCCATTAATTATTATGAACATTGAAAACTGAATGACAATATGTCAACGTTAATTCCAATAATTTTGAGTACGTAATGTACTTTCAAGAGTGATTGGCTTAAGCAATCAACG
>NZ_PPQF01000023.1 GCF_002901865.1 Staphylococcus agnetis | reverse complement strand
GTTTTGAATAGGGCTATTAATATTAGTATTTTCTTAAGACATAAGTATATGAGTATAAATTTATACCTAAAAATGATATGATGTGTTGTTGTAAGCGATAGAGTTTATTGCTAAAGGAGCGAAATAAATGGGTTTTATAACAAAACTGGTTGAAGGTAATAACCGAGAAGTGAAACGTCTTGGAAAAATTGCTGATAAAGTCATTGCATTAGAAGAAGATATGGCAATTTTAACTGATGATGAGATCAAAGCAAAAACACGTGCGTTTCAAGAACAATTACAAAGTATTGAAGATAAAAGAAAACAAGATAATATGTTAGATGAGATATTACCAGAGGCATTTGCATTAGTTAGAGAAGCATCAAAACGTGTCTTCGGTATGATTCCTTATAGAGTTCAAATTATGGGTGGTATTGCCATTCATAAAGGTGATATTGCGGAAATGAGAACAGGTGAAGGTAAGACCTTAACAGCAACGATGCCAACGTATTTAAATGCACTCACAGGTCGCGGTGTACACGTTATCACAGTCAATGAATATCTTGCATCATCACAAAGTGAAGAAATGGCGCACTTATATGAATTTTTAGGCCTAACAGTTGGTTTGAATACAAACAATTTACAAACAGATGAAAAACGTGAAGCATATGCGCAAGATATCACTTATAGTACTAACAATGAACTTGGTTTTGACTATTTAAGAGATAACATGGTGAATTACAAAGAAGACCGTGTCATGCGTAAGCTGAATTTTGCGATTATTGATGAGGTTGACTCTATTTTAATTGATGAAGCACGTACCCCTTTAATTATTTCGGGAGAAGCGGAAAAATCAACATCATTATATACACAAGCGAATGTTTTTGCCAAAATGCTTAAAGCTGAAGATGATTACAACTATGATGTTCAAACGAAAGCCATTCAACTTACAGAA
The DNA here is from genome assembly GCF_002901865.1 of Staphylococcus agnetis. Lineage (GTDB taxonomy): Bacteria > Bacillota > Bacilli > Staphylococcales > Staphylococcaceae > Staphylococcus > Staphylococcus agnetis. Next base: position 33,107 of record NZ_PPQF01000023.1, on the reverse strand, counting down.
CAAGGCATCGATAAAGCAGAACGCATGTTTAAATTAGACAACTTATATGATGTTAGACATGTGGATATCATTCATCATATCAACCTTGCGTTAAGAGCGCATTATACAATGGCTAGAGATATCGACTACATGGTTACTAATGGTGAAATCTTAATCGTCGATCAATTTACTGGACGTACAATGCCAGGGCGCCGTTTTTCTGAAGGGCTTCATCAAGCGATTGAGGCTAAAGAATCAGTTAAAATTCAAAATGAATCTAAAACTATGGCCTCAATTACATTCCAAAACTATTTCAGAATGTATAACAAATTAGCAGGAATGACAGGTACAGCGAAAACAGAAGAAGAAGAGTTCAGAAATATTTATAATATGACGGTAACTCAAATTCCAACGAATCGCCCTGTACAACGTGTGGACCATTCTGACCTAATCTACGTAAGTCAAAAAGGGAAATTTGACGCAGTTGTTGAAGAAGTAATTGAAAAACACCGTAAAGGTCAACCAGTCTTATTAGGTACTGTAGCAGTGGAAACAAGTGAATACATTTCTAATTTACTTAAAAAACGCGGTATTCGTCATAGTGTCTTAAATGCTAAAAACCATGAACGTGAAGCTGAAATCGTCGCTGATGCGGGTCAACGTGGTGCAGTTACGATTGCAACAAACATGGCTGGTCGTGGTACAGATATTAAATTAGGTGAAGGTGTAGAAGAGCTTGGTGGACTTGCCGTTATCGGGACTGAAAGACATGAGTCACGTCGTATTGATGATCAGTTACGTGGACGTTCAGGACGTCAAGGCGACCGAGGAGATAGTCGTTTCTATTTATCATTACAAGATGATTTGATGGTGCGTTTTGGTTCAGAACGTATGCAAGCAATGATGAATCGTTTAGGCATGGATGACTCTACGCCAATTGAATCTAAAATGGTTTCGCGCGCTGTAGAATCAGCCCAAAAACGTGTTGAAGGTAACAACTTTGATGCACGTAAACGTATTCTTGAATACGATGAAGTATTGCGAAAACAACGTGAAATTATGTATGAAGAACGTAATCGTATTATTGATGATGAAAGCAGTTCAGAACTTGTAATCGAAATGTTGAAATCGACGTTACAACGTACGATTCAATATCATGTCAATGAAGATGCAGAAAATCCAGATTATGAACCGTTAATTCATTACGTAGAGGATGTATTCCTCCATGAAGGAGAATTAAAAGAATCTGAAATCAATGGTAAAGATCGTGAAGATATTTTTGATATCATTTGGGCTAAAATTGAACAAGCATATCAACGTCAAAAAGATGCATTGGGTGACCGTATGCCTGAATTTGAACGTATGATTTTACTACGTTCTATTGATGAAAGATGGACATCTCACATTGATACTATGGACCAATTAAGACAAGGGATTCATTTACGTTCTTATGGTCAACAAAATCCGTTACGTGATTATCAAAATGAAGGTCATGAACTGTTCGACATTATGATGCAAGGCATTGAGGAAGATGTAAGTAAATATATCTTAAAATCTGTAGTCTCTGTTGAAGATGATGTACAACGTGAAAAAACAAAAGAGTTTGAAGGTCAACACGTTTCAGCTAATGATGGCAAAGAAAAAGTAAAACCAAAACCAATTGTTAAAGATCAAGAAATAGGACGTAATGAACCATGCCCATGTGGTAGTGGTAAAAAGTATAAAAATTGCTGTGGCAATTAAACTTTGATGATTAGGAGTACAGACATGGAACGATCTGAAATTAAACGTGTAATTGAAAATTTCGAGTCAAAACTCGATCAACTCAGGGGGTCTCTTTGACTTAGAAAAAAAAGAGACAGATATACAAGAATATGAAGAAATGATGGCGCAACCCAACTTTTGGGATGATCAAGCGAAAGCGCAAGAAATCATTGACCAAAATAATGCTTTAAAGGCAATCGTGACTACGTATCATGACATTAATAATGAAATCGAAGACATGAAAGCAACGTTTGAACTTTTGCAAGAAGATGATGATGAAGAACTCAAAAATGAACTGGAATCACTCGTTGAAAGCTATGGTACAACAATTGACCGCTTTGAGCTTCAACTTTTACTTGATGGTGAACATGATGCAAATAATGCGATTTTGGAGTTGCATCCAGGTGCTGGTGGTACAGAATCGCAGGACTGGACAAATATGTTGCTCAGAATGTACCAGCGCTTTTGTGAACAACAAGGGTTTAAAGTAGAAATCGTTGACTATCAAGCTGGTGATGAAGCAGGAGTTAAGAGTGTGACGATGATTGTTAAAGGTCATAATGCTTATGGTTATTTAAAAGCTGAGAAAGGTGTGCATCGCTTAGTACGCATTTCACCATTTGATTCTTCAGGACGTCGTCATACATCATTTGCTTCATGTGATGTCATACCTGAATTCAATAATGAAAAAATCGAAATTGAGATTAATCCTGATGACATAACTGTCGACACGTTCCGTGCTTCGGGTGCTGGTGGTCAGCATATTAATAAAACAGAATCAGCAATCCGAATTACGCATCATCCGACTGGTATTGTCGTAAACAACCAAAATGAGCGTTCACAAATTAAAAACCGTGAAGCTGCAATGAAAATGCTAAAAGCGAAATTGTATCAACTTGAAATTGAGCAAAAAGAGCGTGAACTTGCTGAAATTCGGGGAGAACAAAAAGAAATTGGTTGGGGCAGTCAAATTAGATCGTATGTTTTTCACCCGTATTCTATGGTGAAAGACCATCGTACCAATGCGGAAACGGGAAATGTAAACGCGGTTATGGACGGAGAAATTGGGCCGTTTATAGATGCTTACCTTAGAAGCCAATTGAATTAAAATGTATAGAAACTTGGAGTGTGGACTTGAACGTAATACTCCAAGTTTTTCTATTTAGAAAGGAGTACAGAAAGAATCTATGTTACGAACTTATGTCATTGCGTTGATCGTTGCGAACACATCACTCACACAAAGTATTGATGTCCATAATCGTGCATCACTGAACGATTTGTCACAAAAAACAGGTATATCTGTTCAAGAATTAAAAAGTTTAAATCCCTCATATGGGCAACCATCGCAAACGATTAAAAAAATTCGTATCCCTAATAAACATGTTCATATTGTAGAAGAAGGTGATACCTTAAATCGTATTTTGGCACGTTATCATTTAACAACGCACACATTTTATCAATATAATCCGACCTTTAAAACATTAGTACCCAAACAACGGTTAGCGATATCTCCTAAAGGAGCCGCGTTGTTATTTCAACCACGACAGATACCAACGCCTACGATAGCATCTCCCTCGCGTACTTCCCAACCAAAACATCACACATCGTATCAAGATAGGTCACTTTCCACTTTAAATATTCTTCATAAAACAACAGCCTATTTCCAAGGGAACAAAACCTCCTCAAAAACACAGCCACCTATTAAAGATAAATCAACATTAAACTTTTTAAATCATAAATCAGATTCCTCGCAAAATTTATATTTACAAGGTCAATGCACGTATTATGCTTTTCAAAGACGAATGGCACTAGGACGTCCGATTCACAATCATTGGGGTGATGCCAAACATTGGTATGCACATGCGCGAGCCCAAGGATTTCATGTTTCAACGTCACCTCAAATAGGTGCAATCATGGTTTCGCAGGAAGGCCCTTTTGGGCATGTGGCCATTGTCGAAACGATAAAAAGCAATGCAATCGTCGTATCAGAAATGAATTGGGTGGCACCTTTTGTCGTCAATCATCGCGTGATTGAATCATATGAACAATTTTATTTTATTCATTAAATTTGAATATTTATCGTACATTAATTTATATAGTGATAGAATCCTTCATTTTGTGTTATATTATCATCAAACTAGAAAAATACTTTCGCTTACGGTAATAGAACGGTTTCAAAACATTAAAGGAGGTCTGGTAATGGGTGTACATCAATATTTTAAAAGACTATCAGATTTAGAAAAACTAATTCGTTTGCCAGGTAAATTTAAATATTTTGAACATAATGTCGCTGCCCACTCTTTCAAAGTGACTAAGATTGCGCAATATTTAGGAACGGTTGAAGAATATCATGGCAAAGATGTTGATTGGAAAAGTTTGTATGAAAAAGCGTTAAATCATGATTTTGCAGAAGTGTTTACCGGAGATATCAAAACACCTGTAAAATATGCGAGTGGAGAATTAAAAAAATTATTTTCACAAGTTGAAGAAGAAATGGTGGATACCTTTATTACCGAGGAAATACCAGAACGATATAGAGCAATATATCGACAACGTCTTCAAGAGGGGAAAGACGATTCTTTAGAAGGGCAAATATTAGCAGTCGCAGACAAAATTGATCTTTTGTATGAAACTTTTGGGGAAATTCAAAAACGTAATCCAGAACCTCTATTCTTTGAAATTTATGAAATGAGTTTAGAAACAATTATGCAATTTGATCATTTGCATGCGGTTCAAGATTTTATTGAAAACATCATTCCTGAGATGTTAACAGAAAAATTCATACCTCGTACAGAATTACGAGAAATGACGATGCAAATTCTTAAAAATAGGAAAGTGTGATAATCATGATATGGTATATGTTAGCCGCATTCTTTCCATGTGTTCTCGTAGTTATATTTAGTGCAATCACGAGAAGCAAGTGGGTGGGCACACTCATTACACTTATTTTAATAGGTGCATCAGTATATAAAGAATTCTTTCACAATGAATGGATTATCTTTTTAGATGTTGTATCGTTATTAGCTGGCTATATTATTGTTGACCAGTTGCAAATTCATAAACAACAGGATAATGAAGGGTAAGATTTCCTTAAGAAAGGAATCTTATCCTTATTTGTGTTTAAGATAAGAAAAGTTAATTACTAAAATCCCGAACAGATGTTTGTACTTGCTGTGAAATTTTTGCTAAAATAAACTTACTATTGCGTTGAAAGGAGCGTACACGAATGGAGCATCATGCTTTTAAAATTGCATCCACATTTGACCCTCAAGGTGATCAACCTAAAGCGATTGCTGAACTTGCTAAAGGTATTAAAGAAGGTAAGCGTCATCAAACCCTTTTAGGGGCTACAGGTACCGGCAAAACGTTTACAATGAGTAATGTGATTAAAGAAGTCGGTAAGCCGACATTAATCATTGCACATAATAAAACATTAGCGGGTCAATTGTATAGTGAATTTAAAGAGTTTTTCCCTGACAATAGAGTGGAATATTTTGTAAGTTATTATGACTATTACCAACCAGAAGCGTACGTCCCGTCAACAGATACATTTATTGAAAAAGATGCTTCTATCAATGATGAAATTGATCAGTTGCGTCACTCTGCAACAAGTGCATTATTTGAGCGTGATGATGTCATTATTATCGCAAGTGTGAGTTGTATTTATGGTTTAGGTAACCCAGAAGAATATAAAGATTTAGTGGTAAGTATTCGTGTGGGCATGGAAATGGATCGTAGTGAACTATTAAGAAAACTTGTTGATGTACAATATATACGGAATGACATTGATTTTAAACGGGGAACATTTCGAGTTAGAGGCGATGTCGTAGAAATCTTCCCAGCCTCTAGAGATGAGTTATGTATCCGTGTGGAATTTTTTGGCGACGAAATTGACCGAGTCAGTGAAATTAATTATTTAACAGGAGAAGTGCTACGTGAACGTGAACATTTTGCACTATTTCCAGCATCTCACTTCGTTACCCGCGAGGAAAAAATGAAGATTGCTATTGACCGTATTGAAAAAGAATTAGCCACGCAACTTGAAAAATTGCGTAATGAAAACAAACTACTTGAAGCCCAAAGATTAGAGCAACGCACGAACTACGATTTAGAAATGATGCGTGAGATGGGATTTTGTTCAGGTATTGAAAATTATTCTGTGCACTTAACGTTACGTCCGTTAGGTTCAACGCCGTATACGTTACTCGATTATTTTGGAGACGATTGGCTAATTATGATAGATGAGTCACATGTGACTTTACCTCAAATTAGAGGGATGTACAATGGTGACCAAGCACGAAAAAATGTGTTAGTTGAACATGGTTTCCGTTTGCCTAGCGCATTGGATAACCGTCCTTTAAAATTTGAAGAATTTGAATCGAAAGCACGACAACTGGTCTATGTATCCGCTACACCTGGTCCTTATGAACTAGAGCATACGGATGAAATGGTTGAACAAATTATAAGACCAACTGGATTATTAGATCCTAAAATTGAAGTGCGACCGACAAAAAATCAGATTGATGATTTATTATCTGAAATACAAGAGCGTGTAGACCGTAATGAACGTGTGCTCATTACGACATTAACGAAAAAAATGAGTGAAGATTTAACAACATATCTTAAAGAAGCTGGGGTAAAGGTAAACTATCTCCATTCAGAAATTAAAACGCTAGAACGTATCGAAATCATTCGTGATTTACGTATGGGGACGTTTGATGTTTTAATAGGCATTAATTTATTAAGAGAGGGTATCGATATTCCAGAAGTGTCATTAGTTGTTATATTAGATGCAGATAAAGAAGGATTTTTACGTTCGGAGAGATCGCTCATTCAAACCATTGGACGCGCTGCACGTAATGATAAAGGTGAAGTGATTATGTATGCTGACAAAATCACTGATTCTATGCAATATGCGATTGATGAGACAGAACGACGTCGTAGTATACAAATGGCCTATAACGAAAAACATGGCATCACACCAACTACTATTAATAAAAAAATACATGATGTCATTAGTGCTACGGTTGAAACAGATGAAATCAATGATGACCACCGTAAAGAAGTCCCTAAAAAACTGACGAAAAAAGAACGAGAAAAAACGATTAAAAATATAGAAAAAGAAATGAAAGAAGCTGCAAAAGCGTTAGACTTTGAAAGAGCTACGGAACTCAGAGATATGTTATTTGAATTAAAAGCAGAAGGGTGAATAAAATGAAAGAACCGTCAATCGTTGTGAAAGGTGCTCGTGCACATAATTTAAAAAATGTAGATATTGAATTGCCGAAACATAAACTTATTGTCATGACAGGATTGTCAGGTTCTGGTAAGTCTTCTCTTGCTTTTGATACGATTTATGCAGAAGGACAACGCCGGTATGTGGAGTCGTTAAGTGCTTATGCCAGACAGTTTTTGGGTCAGATGGATAAACCTGATGTAGACACGATTGAAGGACTTTCTCCGGCAATTTCTATTGATCAGAAGACTACAAGTAAGAACCCTCGCTCAACAGTGGCGACAGTCACGGAAATTTATGATTATATTCGACTATTATATGCTAGAATCGGCAAACCTTTTTGTCCGAATCACGGCATTGAAATTGAATCACAAACGGTTCAACAAATGGCCGACCGTATACTTCAATTAGAAGAACGGACGAAAATTCAATTGCTCGCACCTATCGTGAATCATCGTAAAGGGACACATGAAAAATTACTCAATGATATTAGCAAAAAAGGATATGTACGGGTGCGCGTTGATGGGGACATCATGGATATAACGGCAGTACCTGAATTAGATAAGAATAAAAATCATACGATAGAAATTGTAGTCGATCGTTTAGTTGTGAAACCTGGCATCGAAACACGTCTCGCAGATTCAATTGAAACCGTTTTAGAATTATCAGAAGGTCGACTCGTTGTAGATGTGATAGACGGAGAACAATTGGAGTTCTCTGAAAAACACGCCTGTCCAATCTGTGGGTTTTCAATTGGTGAATTAGAACCACGGATGTTTAGTTTTAATAGCCCATTCGGTGCATGTCCAACGTGTGATGGTTTAGGACAAAAGTTAACAGTAGATTTAGACTTGGTTGTTCCGGATAAAGAAAAGAGCCTCAATGAGGGGGCTATTTTAGCCTGGGAACCTACAAGTTCTGATTATTATCCAACACTTCTTAAACGCGTATGTGAAGTGTATAAAATTAATATGGATAAACCGTATAAAAAGCTCACCGAGCGTCAAAAAAATATTATTTTGTATGGATCTGGAGACAAGGAAATTACGTTTGCTTTTAAATCCAAATTTGGCCAGTCGCGCAAAAGAACGATGGTTTTTGAAGGTGTCGTTCCTAATATTGAACGTCGCTATCATGATTCACCGTCAGAGTATGTTCGAGAAATGATGCAAAAATATATGGCAGAGCAAGTATGTGAAACGTGTCAGGGTCAGCGTTTAAGTAAAGAAGCGTTATCTGTCTATGTTGCAGGTAAAAATATTGGAGAAGTCGTTTCACAATCTATTCACGACGCATTACATTATTATCAAAATATCCAGTTGTCTAACCAAGATCAGCAGATTGCACGACTGATCTTAAAAGAAATCATTGCACGATTAGAATTTTTAAATAATGTTGGATTAGGATATTTAACGTTAAACCGTGCTTCAGGTACATTGTCAGGTGGCGAGGCACAACGTATACGCCTTGCGACGCAAATCGGTTCACGTTTGTCTGGGGTGCTCTATGTTCTTGATGAACCTTCAATCGGTTTACATCAACGTGATAACGATCGTTTGATTTCAACATTAAAAGATATGCGTGATTTAGGAAATACCCTTATCGTTGTTGAACATGATGAAGACACGATGATGGAAGCGGATTATCTTGTCGATATTGGTCCTGGAGCTGGAGAACATGGTGGTCAAGTGGTTGCAAATGGCACACCGAAACAAGTGATGCGAAATAAAAAATCGCTGACAGGTCAATATTTGAGTGGCAAAAAATTTATTCCTGTTCCAGAAGCACGACGTGACATTACAGAACGTAAAATTGAAATTAAAGGGGCACGCAGCAATAATTTGAAAAATGTTGATGTTGCTTTTCCGCTCTCTGTGATGAATGTCGTGACAGGTGTGTCGGGTTCTGGTAAAAGTTCTCTTGTAAATGAAGTGTTATATAAAGCATTAGCAAAGCAAATAAACAAATCTAAAGTACGTCCAGGTGCCCATGATGCGATTCACGGTGTAGATGAAATTGATAAAATTATTGATATTGATCAATCGCCAATTGGGCGTACACCACGCTCAAATCCTGCAACGTATACCGGCGTATTTGATGATATTCGTGATGTTTTTGCATCTACAAATGAAGCGAAAGTAAGAGGGTATCAAAAAGGGCGTTTCAGTTTTAACGTGAAAGGTGGCCGTTGTGAGGCGTGTAAAGGTGACGGTATCATAAAAATTGAAATGCATTTCTTACCTGATGTGTATGTACCTTGTGAAGTGTGCGAAGGCAAACGATATAATCGTGAAACATTAGAAGTCACTTATAAGGGCAAAAACATTGCTGATGTTCTAGCTATGACTGTTGAAGATGCAACACGCTTTTTTGAAAATATACCTAAAATTAAACGTAAATTACAAACACTTGTAGATGTTGGTTTAGGATATATTACACTTGGACAGCCTGCTACTACATTGTCTGGTGGAGAAGCGCAACGTGTTAAATTAGCCTCTGAATTGCATAAACGGTCGACCGGTCGCTCAATATACATTTTAGATGAACCTACAACAGGACTACACGTTGATGATATTAGTCGATTGCTTAAAGTGCTTAACAAAATCGTCGATAACGGTGATACGGTTGTTATTATTGAACATAATTTAGACGTGATTAAAACAGCAGATCACCTTATCGATTTAGGACCTGAAGGTGGAGAAGGTGGTGGCACCATTTTAGCTACTGGGACACCTGAAGAAATTGCTGAAACAAAATCGTCCTACACGGGCAAATATTTAAAACAAGTTCTTGCCCGTGATAAAGCACGGATGGAGGGTGAGCTATGAAAGAGGCACAAATGAAAGTTTTAGAATTGTTAGAAGCGCATAAAATTTCTGTGGAGTCTGCGGCGATTTTATTGGATGCAATGTATGGGAAAACACATGAGCATCAACAATCTGAGTGTAAAACAACCCAACACCAAGACATGTCAGCGAAGCCTCCAAATCACTCAACAGAAAATCAGTCGCATTCACATCAACACGAACGTCAATCCGATTCTTCAATGGAAGACTTTATGAATCAAACATTGAAACAAGTCACATCTACATTAAAAAAAGCTACAGATAAAAAGAATGAGTCCTCAAAAAAAGACCGTGAACAAAATGATAGTGCCATGGATACGTTTAGCCAAATTGAAAAAACATTTCGTGATGTGACTGAAAAACTGAATAAGTATGGCAAATAGCTTTTAAATCACAGGGTGAGCGTTGAAAATAAGTCAAAAAGATTTATTTTTATACTCTCACCCTGTTCATGTATAATGGAATGATAAACGATGAAACTTTATACGTATAGATTATTTTGTATACTATAATTGAAATCATTGATGAAAGCACTAATTGAGGTGAACGTATGTTAACGACAAAAGACTTAGTGGAAAAGTTCAAATTGAATGTGATTGCTGGTGAAAAAGGATTGGATCGACCGATAATGAATACAGATATCTCTCGACCTGGTTTAGAAATGGCAGGCTATTTTTCACATTATGCATCCAATCGGATTCAACTTTTAGGGACAACAGAATTATCTTTTTACAATTTATTGCCTTTGGAAGAACGTAAAGGACGGATGCGTAAATTATGTAGGCCTGAAACCCCAGCGATTATTATCACAAGAGGTCATGAAGCACCAGAAGAATTAATAGAAGCTTCACATGCAACGGATACGCCACTTATGTATATTGATGAAGCCACAACACGTGTTATGGGACGATTTACAACATTTTTAGAGCATGAACTTGCGAATTCAACATCATTGCACGGTGTGCTTGTCGATGTTTACGGCGTAGGTGTATTAATTACGGGTGATTCTGGTATTGGTAAAAGTGAAACAGCATTAGAGCTGGTTAAACGCGGACACCGATTAGTAGCTGACGACAATGTAGAAATTAAGGAGATTAATAAAGATCAACTCATTGGAAAACCACCTAAAATTATCGAGCACTTATTAGAAATTAGAGGATTAGGCATTATCAATGTGATGACTCTATTTGGTGCAGGATCAATATTAACGCAAAAGCGTATTCGTCTCAATATTAATTTAGAGACTTGGCGACAAGATAAACTGTATGATCGTGTTGGCTTAAATGAAGAAACATTAAAAATTATGGATACTGAAATTACAAAGAAAACGATACCCGTACGTCCAGGACGCAATGTCGCAGTCATTATTGAAGTCGCGGCGATGAATTACCGATTAAATATTATGGGGATCAACACTGCAGAAGAATTTAACGAGCGGTTAAATGCTGAAATATTAAAAAATAGTCAACGTAAAGGAGATGTGTAATGTTGTTAGGTTATATCGATCCTATCGCATTTTCACTTGGGCCAATTCATGTGCGATGGTATGGCATTATTATTGCAACTGCCATTTTATTAGGGTATGTCCTTGCACAAAAAAGCGCTCAAAAAATTGGTTTTAAAGAGGAAGAACTTATCAATACGATACTCGTTTGTGTTGTAGTTGCAATTTTAACTGCACGGCTTTATTTTGTAGTCTTTAATCTCAATTACTATCTCATGCATCCCGTCGAAATACCGATGATTTGGTTAGGTGGACTCGCGATACATGGAGGGCTCATAGGGGCATTTATTACAGGGATTTATTACTGCTATCGCAAAGATTGGCATCCATTCCAATTAGGTGATATTGCCGCGCCGAGCATCATTTTAGCACAAGCCATTGGACGTTGGGGTAATTTTATGAATCATGAAGCACATGGTGGTCCGGTGTCTCGTGCCTTTTTAGAAGATTTACACTTACCTCAATTTATCATTGATAATATGTTGATTGATGGTGTGTATTATCATCCTACATTCTTGTATGAATCGTTATGGAACCTTATTGGGTTTATCATTCTTATTTCACTGCGCAAGCATCTACTTGTAGGTGAAACCTTCTTCTTATACTTAATATGGTATTCTATCGGTCGTTTCTTTGTAGAAGGTTTACGTACAGATAGTTTGATGTTAACTGAGACAATACGTGTGGCACAGTTAATGTCTATCTTGCTCATACTCATAGGTGTAGGTATGATTTTATGGAGAAGATTAAAAGTAAAACCACCGAAATATAAAGATGTTTCAATTTTACCTTGGCCAACGCAAAGGAAGGGTAAGTCTTATGGCAAGAAAGGTTAAGGTCATAGTATCAAAAGGCAAATATAACCCATTGTGGTATTTGTATCGATTTATTTCGTTTGCCAAATTATTCAAAAATGTAATCATTATCGAATGTTTGCGCTATTTTCCATGGATTCAGCTTAAACCTCTGTTGTATCGACGTTTACTACATATGAATATTGGTAACCATACAGCTATTGCTTTTAAAGTTGTACCTGATTTAATGTATCCAGAGAAAATCACAATAGGGCACAATGTGACTATAGGCTACCATACGACAATATTAACGCATGAATTTTTACCTGATCAGTTACGGTTAGGTGATGTCAATATTGGAAACGATACGCTTATAGGTGCCAATGTTACAATTTTACCTGGCGTGACAATTGGAGATAACGTACTAATAGGGGCCAATGCCGTCGTATCCAAAGATATTCCTAGTAATTCGAAAGCGATAGGCAATCCAATACAAATTAAACCGTTGTGAAAGTGAGGTGACAAGGATGACACAGCAGCGCAAAATTATTCAACTTGATACTGATGTAGCATTATATGAGCGATTGGCACATCAAAAAATGTTACAGCAGGAATACGCAAAAGCAAAAAAATATTTGGACAAAGTGTTAGAATTGTCACCAGATAATTTTGATGCAAAACAACAACTTGCAACGTGTTATGTGAAGTTACGTCAGCCTAAAAAAGCGGAAGCGATTTATTATGAAGCATTGAGCAAAGATGATGAAATTGAAATGTGTTTGTATGAATTGAGTCAGTTAAACATTGACTTGAATGAACCGAATAAAGCGTATTTATTCGGGCTGCGGTATGTGTTTTTAACGCAAGATGAAGATTATCGTGATGAATTAGAACACATGTTTGAAGTTACATTGATGGGTGACGCGCAATTAGAGCTTGAAAGTGAATTATTTGTCGCTCAAATCATCTTTCAATATTTATTTGGTCAAGGTAGACTACTTGATGCACGTGAATATATATTGAACCAAGAAACGCATATTAAAAATCATAAAGTCATGAGAAACCTTTTAGCAATGTGTTATCTTTACCTCAATGAAAATAAAGAAGCTAAAGCAATGTTTGAGACTTTATTAGAGGAAGACGCGTCAGATGTACATGCGTTATGTCATTACACGTTACTTTTATATAACATGAATGAAACAAAGCAATATGCGCATTACATTAAAGTTTTAAACAAAATTATACCAATAAATGATGACCAATCTTTTAAATTGGGTATCGTTTTAAGTTATTTAAAGCAATATGAGGCGTCGCAACAATTACTTTTACCCCTTCATCGAAAAGGAAGTTTCCAAACGTTCCAACTTTTTCATGCCTTGTCTTTTAATTATTATTATTTAGGTCAACCATCTCAAAGCGAACACTTCTGGAAAAGATTGCAAGATTTTGCTAAAGCCACGCCGGGTGTGCCGCCATGGATTATGGATACGAGTGAGACTTATTTTAACGAACACATCGCGCCATTACTTACGAGTGATGATGGGCATCGACGTCTTTACGGATTGTTTTTACTTCATCAACTGAATGGAAAAGAAGTATTGATGACGAAAGATGTTTGGTCAATATTGGAAGATATGGGAGATTATGAAAAACTATATTTATCGTATCTCATCCAAGGTCTACAATTGCGAAAGTTAAATTTTATTCACAAAGGAATGCAACAGATTTATCAAATATCTGAAACGAAAGACGAAACAGCATTGTTTTTAAGTTGGATTAATTATGCCGAATCTTTATTAGAAACGGACGTAGATACAGACAATGTCAATGCGTATACTGCAGCAGTAAGTTATTTGTACTTTAATACAACAAATCAATCGATGCTAAAATCAAAGTTAAGTGAAATGTTCGGTGTTTCAGAAGATAAGTTAGAACGTGCATTAGCGCATTTATTGAGCATTTAACTTCATATTTAGGCTCAAAATGTTGTAAAATGCGTATGATAAAGAATAGAGGAGGATTCATCTATGTCAGAACAAAAAAGATATGATGTTGCGATTATCGGTGCGGGTCCAGCAGGTATGACAGCATCAGTATATGCCTCACGTGCGAATTTAGACACAGTTATGATTGAACGTGGTATGCCAGGTGGTCAAATGGCAAATACCGAAGAAGTAGAGAATTTCCCGGGTTTTGAAATGATTTCAGGGCCGGATTTATCTACTAAAATGTTTGAACATGCTAAAAAATTTGGTGCGGAATATAAATACGGTGACATCAAAGGTATTGAAGATAAAGGTGATTACAAAGTTATCGATTTAGGTTCTAGTCAAGTTGAAGCGACTGCTGTGATTATCGCTACAGGTGCAGAATACAAAAAAATTGGTGTGCCAGGTGAATCTGAGCTTGGTGGCAGAGGTGTAAGTTATTGTGCCGTTTGTGATGGTGCATTCTTTAAAAATAAAAATGTTTACGTGATTGGTGGAGGTGACTCTGCGGTTGAGGAAGGGACATTTTTAACTAAATTCGCAGATAAAGTGACAATCGTACATCGACGCGATAAATTACGTGCACAAAAAATTCTTCAAGACCGTGCATTTAAAAATGAAAAAATCGATTTTATTTGGAACCACACTTTAAAATCTGTAAATGAAAAAGACGGTAAAGTGGGTTCATTAACACTTGTATCTACTGAGGATGGTTCAGAACAAACAGTAGATGCAGACGGATTATTTATTTATATCGGTATGAAACCATTAACGCAACCATTCGAAAATTTAGGTATTACGAATGAAGCTGGGTACATTGTTGCAAACCCAGATATGAGTACTGCAGTTGAAGGTATATATGTTGCGGGAGATGTTAGAGAAAAAGGCTTACGTCAAATCGTTACTGCAACAAGTGATGGTAGTATTGCTGCACAAAGTGTTCAAGAATATATCGAAGAACTTAAAGATAAAGCCGAAGCTTAATTTATGATAAATATTTAGGTCATAACTTCATATACAAAAAGAGTGGGTCAGTCCATCAAATGCACATGATGAGAACACTGATGCACTCTTTTTTTACACAAACGCTACTACTGAAGTAGGATTTCATGTACACTTAAATAGAATATGATTGGATGGTGGATACGTATGCAACATGAAGAAAAAAATGAAATCGTCAAAAGCGAATTATTAGTGATCACTGGGTTGTCGGGGGCTGGAAAGTCAGTTGTGATACAAAGTTTAGAAGACTTAGGTTATTTTTGTGTCGATAATTTACCACCGATCTTGTTACCGAAATTTGTAGAATTGATGGAACAAGGAAATCCGACATTACAAAAGGTGGCTATTGGCATTGACTTAAGAGGACGCGAATTTTTTAAATCGCTAGTTAAAGAAATTGATGATATTTTAAGTCGTAAAAATGTTATTACGGATGTACTATTTGTAGACGCAACGACTGAAAAATTAATATCACGCTATAAAGAAACAAGACGTCGACACCCATTACAAGATCAAAATAATTTAACGTTAGTAGAAGCTATAAGTGAGGAGCGAAATTTATTATCTGATATTCGCAGTATGGCAAATTATAATGTGGACACTACACATTTAAAGCCAAAAGAATTACGTTCTCGTGTATATGAATATTTCAATAAATCGAATCATCCTACTTTTACGATTAATGTACAAAGTTTTGGGTTTAAGCATGGGATACAAATCGATGCCGATCTTGTTTTTGATGTTCGATTTTTACCGAATCCATATTACGTTAAATCATTACGTCCATTAACAGGGATGGATGATGATGTCTATAATTATGTAATGAAATGGAAAGAAACTAACACATTTTACGAAAAATTATTAGATTTATTATTATTTATGATTCCAGGGTATAAAAAAGAAGGGAAGTCACAACTTGTTATCGCAATCGGATGTACAGGTGGTCAACATCGATCCGTTGCATTAGCACAACGTCTATCTGAAGATCTTAGACAGCACTTTGACTATGATATTCATGTGCATCATAGAGACGCACATATTGAAAGTGGCGATAAGCATGAAGCAAATTAAAATAGTGTTAATTGGAGGCGGCACAGGACTATCTGTGCTTGCGAGAGGCTTAAAAAAGTTTCCAATAGATATTACGTGTATTGTTACTGTTGCGGATGATGGAGGCAGTACAGGTAAAATACGGCATGAAATGGACATTCCAGCTCCTGGTGATGTACGAAATGTGCTTGCGGCATTAAGTGATGTCGAACCTACGTTAGAGCAATTATTCCAATATCGCTTTGAAGAAGATAAAATCAGCGGTCATTCATTAGGTAACTTACTCATCGCTGCAATGACAAACATTACAGATGATTTCGGGCATGCGATTAAGGAATTAAGCCGAATATTAAATATAAAAGGTCGCGTCATTCCCTCAACCATATCCAGCGTGTCTCTTAACGCTGTGATGGAAGATGGTGAAATTGTCGTTGGTGAATCGAATATCCCAAGTAAACATAAAAAAATTAGCCGCGTATTTCTTGAGCCAGCGAATGCTGAGCCTATGGATGAAGCCGTCGAAGCTTTGTTGGAAGCGGATTTAATTGTTTTAGGACCAGGGTCACTTTACACTAGCGTGATTTCAAATTTATGTGTAAAAGGAATTGCGAATGCCATTGTTAAAAGCGAAGCAAAAAAATTATATGTATCGAATATTATGACACAACCAGGTGAAACAGATGGATACTCTGTTCTTGATCATATTGATGCGATTCATCAGCAGTTAGGCCATCATGTTATCGATTTTGTCATTGCGAACGAAATCACGTTTTCGAATGAAATATTGGAAAAGTATGAGCAAAAAGGGGCACGGCCAGTCTATTATGATGCCGGCGAACTTATAAAAAGTGGGATTAAGCTTGTCACAGGTAAAGGACTGGCTCAAATATCTGAAAATCATCATGTACGACATTGTAATGATGTTTTGGCGGACATGATTTATGATATTGCTCTTGAGGAAATCAGCACCATTGAATTTGATCCGAACCGTATCAAACATCGACGAAAAAGATAATGATGACAATATCGCTTTCGGACAATGAATTGAAAACAATGATAGTGGTGCACCTCGTTTAATCACATTCATGATACAATGAAAGATAAGCATTCTATTAAAGATAATGTACGGTGAAGAGAGGAATCGATAATCATGAGCTTTGCATCCGAAATGAAAAATGAATTAACCCGCATAGAAACAGATGCGAACAATGCAAAAGCAGAGCTCAGCGCATTGATTCGAATGAATGGGGCTTTGAATTTTTCGAACCAGCAATTTGTTATTAATATTCAAACAGAAAATGCGACGACTGCACGACGCATTTATTCTTTAATCAAACTTGTTTTTCATGTAGAAGTCGAAATATTAGTGCGTAAAAAAATGAAATTAAAGAAAAACAATATTTATATCTGTCGTATTAAGATGAAGACAAAAGAGATATTAGATGAACTTGGCATTTTAAAGGACGGTATGTTTAGTCATGATATTGATGACGAAATGGTTAAAGACGATGATATGAAACGTAGTTATTTACGTGGTGCATTTTTAGCAGGGGGTTCTGTGAATAATCCAGAAACGTCTTCTTATCATTTAGAAATATTTTCACTTTATGAAGGTCATTCTGAAGGGTTAACCGCATTAATGAATGATTATGAGTTAAATGCCAAAAAATTAGAGCGAAAAAAAGGATGGATCACATATATTAAAGAGGCTGAACGTATCGCAGAATTTTTAAGTTTAATTGGCGGTTATCAAGCATTATTAAAGTTTGAAGATGTACGTATTGTACGCGATATGCGTAATTCAGTTAATCGACTTGTGAATTGCGAGACAGCGAATTTAAACAAAACAGTGAGTGCCGCTATGAAACAAGTTGAAAGTATTCAATTAATTGATCAAGAAATTGGTTTGGATAATTTGCCTGACCGCTTACGTGAAGTTGCTAAATTAAGAATTGAACATCAAGATGTATCGCTTAAAGAACTAGGAGAGATGGTCAGTACTGGTACGATTTCTAAGTCGGGTATTAATCATCGTTTGCGAAAATTAAATGAAATGGCTGATAAAATTAGAAATGGCGAACCATTTGAAGTATAAAAAAGCGAGCCATCTCAAAGTTGGCTCGCTTTTTATCATTTTTATTCAGGGTGCATAACTTCGTCAATTAAGCCATATTCTTTAGCTTCTTCAGCTGTAAGGAAGTTATCGCGATCTGTATCTTTTTGGATTTTTTCAATCGATTGACCTGTACGCTCTGATAAAATTTTATTTAATTTCGCGCGTGTTTTTAAAATGTGATTCGCTGCAATTTCAATTTCGGTTGCCTGACCTTGCGCACCACCTAATGGTTGGTGAATCATTACTTCAGCATTTGGTAATGCATAACGTTTACCTTTAGCACCTGCTGCAAGTAAGAATGAACCCATTGAAGCTGCCATACCGATACAAATTGTTTGTACATCTGGTTTAATGTGTTGAATCGTATCATAAATAGCAAATCCAGCAGTTACACTACCACCTGGAGAATTAATATAAAGATAAATATCTTTTTCAGCATCTTGTGCTTGTAAAAATAAAAGTTGTGATACAATAGAATTTGCGACATTGTCATCAATCGCAGAGCCTAACATAATAATACGGTCTTTTAAAAGACGTGAGTAAATATCATATGCGCGTTCACCGCGGTTTGTTGTTTCAATAACTGTAGGAATTAAATTCATAACTCTTTCCTCCTATAAATAGCTTTGAATCTATTTTAACTTAAAAGTCAAAAATGGTCAAAAAATAAACATTTGAATCGCTATTGATTTTAAGGCATTAGAAACGGCTTTACCAATTTAATACTATTAACCCCTCGTAGTGTAATGGATAACACTTAAGATTCCGGTTCTTACAATAGAGGTTCGATTCCTCTCGAGGGGGTTATTTAACTGATTTTAAATACTTTGAAATAAACTCGAAATCGTCATGAATGTTGTTAAATCAATGGTTTTGGCGATTTTTGTTCATAAGTGGAATTCTATGAAATCAACCTAAATTAAAATAAAATGGTCACATTTTTGGTCACAAATTATTTATGGCATTAACCGCTAGTTTTGATTCCGTTTCGTATTGATCTTCAAGTAGGTGAGAATAATATTTTAGTGTGGTATCTATGTTTTTATGACCCAGTCTTTTTGAAATGTAATAAATAGATATACCTTGTGATAATAAAAATGAGCAATGTGTGTGCCTTAACGAGTGAGATGTGCGCTTGTCTGTATCCAATGCATCGCACAACTTCCCTAAAGTTTTGTTGACTGCAGCATTGCTAACGACTTTGCCAAATTCAGCAAATACATAACCGCTCAAGTCAATAGGGGTGCTTTTGATGTAATTAAGTAAGTGTTGCATATCGTCACGTCCAATTTGTACATATCTAGGTGATGTGTCAGTTTTCTTTTCGTCTATATATAAAGTGCAATTAACCTTATCTATATAGCTATGTTTTAAATTTAAAATACCGCTTATTCTAGCTCCTGTACAAATCATTAAAAATAAAACCATATATGATCGTGTGTTTTTTGTCTTGGTTAACTCTTTCAACTTTTTGTATTCGCTAACTTCAAAATATTTTTCTTTTTCTTCTTTTGAGTTTTTGTTACTTTTAGGTGTAACGTTGTGTGTAAAGTCGCGTTTAACTATACCTTCAAATATAGCATCTTGAACGCAATTCTTTATTGCTCTATGCATTTTTCGTGTAGAATCTTGTACATGGTCTTTGCCGTAGTCATTAATAAAAGTTTGATATTGTAGTCTAGTGATATTTTTTAAAGGTATATGACCTAATGTGTGATTCTCAACTGACTTTAAACGACCTATCATATTGGCTACAGTAGACTTGCTGTGATGTGACTCATTGTAAACTTCCACATAGTTTTTAAAGTATTGAGCAAGCGTGATTGAATCATTGTTATATAAACCATCTTCAATATCCATCATCAACTCAGATTCCGCCATGCGTGCTAGTCGTTTGGTTTTATAACCGCCTTTACGGTAACGTTTGCCATTTAATCTAAAGTCGTATTGGTATGTTTCGCCACGTTTTCGTACTACCATGTGCTATCCCTCCTCAAAAAAAGTAAAAAATAATAAGGGTACGTGGGAGTACCCGTTATATTTGCTTAAATAGACTTACTCTCTCTATATTGTTCAGCTTTTGGTTCATATGTGAATTTAGCTGTTCCATTAAATTCTTTTAATACAATATTTTCTATTTCTTTTAAATCTACGTTATAGAACTCTTTTCTGTTATTTACCTTATTGACTTGATTATCTTTAAAGTGATCATGTAGTTTTTTCTCTAAATCGAATGCGTTTTCCGAAAAAATGAGTGCATGAACATCAAACTCAAACGGAACTGAGGCATCACCTAATTCTTTTATTCTATCCATAGGTTCTAATCTTCTTGTTACTCCAATTTTATATATATTTTCTCCAAAAGAACCAATGTTTGAGATGATATAAACATATCCAGACTGCGCTTTTATCAACCTTTCATTAACATTTTGTTTGGCTGTTTTCAACTCTTTTATATGTTTTTCAAGCTCTTTTATCTTTTCGACAAATAGTTCTTTTTCAATATCTGCATTAGCTTTTGAAAGGTATTTAGCTAATTTTGATATTTCGTTATTGTGATGTTTAATATCTTTCTCGAGTTCTTTTAATTTATTTTCTAGTTCGCGCTCTACTTTTTTCTCTTCTTGTATTCTGGCTTTTTCTTCTCTACGGATCTCTCTTTCTTCTTCGAGTTTTAATTGATATTGATGGATAAGGTGTAGTTGCTTCAGTTTTATATCTAATACAGTTTCTGGAATATGTACGCCATCAGTTTCAAATAATTTATTCATAGTTTGATAACATTTGAATAATTTATTTTGAACTGTCTCTATGTTTTTACTTGAAACCTTATTAATTAAAAGTGCTGATTCGGCATTGAATAATCTTATTATTTGCCTAGATTGCGCATTTCGATGTCTTTTATTTGCGTTTGAATCAAAAAGAGAAGTATTTTCGACGTTTAATAATTCTTTTTCTTTTATTTCTAATTTTTTGATTTGATTATTAATTTCGAATGAGTCTAATTCCATTAGTTCAAATGGATAAGTTATCATCAAATCATAATCGTCTATTTTATTATTTAATTGTTTAATAAGATAATCGAGTTCATCGGTTGCTTCTCCTATATTTCTAGATAAATCGCTATTCAGTTCTTCAAGTTCCTGATTTTTAATTTTTAACTCTTGATAACTAACCACATCTACATCAATATTCTTATCTATTAAAGTTAATTTAGCTACCATATAAATAGATAGGCCGAGGGGGATAATAGCAACCCCTGGAGTCGCTATTGCAAACAATGAAGATATTAATATAGTCCATGATACCCAATTTTTAGTGATTTTTGATTTTTCCATTTTGACCACCTTTGTTTAATATTTTATTACTACTCTTTTAAGTTTTCCTATAACGTGGAAGTCATCGCTTTTGTTAATAATACGAGGTTGATAGCTAGAGTTTTCTGATTGGAGTATAATTTGATCGTTTTGTTTGAATAAACGTTTCAAGAGAGTTTCTCCATTAACGTTTACACACATAATTTCGCCGTTTTCAAAGTCAGCTTGTCTACGTATTAAAACTAAATCACCATCATTAATTCTTGCTCCAATCATAGAATCGCCTTTCGCTCTAAAATAAAAATAATCTCCTCCGTTAAGCCAATCATCTGGTGTAAATTCATATCCCAAAATATCTTTAAACGCTACAACACCAGAGCCACAATGTACATCCGATACTATTGGGAGTTTTCTATTTGTAGGTACAACAAAAGACTCTTCAGGAAGATCAAGAAGATAAGCAGGAGTAGTGTCGAAAAAATCAGCTAAATAATATAGTGTTTTGCCACTTGGTTCCGAACCTTTCTCCCATCGAGAAACAGTGCTTTTATTTATATTCATGCCGTAATTTTCGTTTAATTTCTCCGCCAGATTCTCCATAGTTAAATTTCTACCTTTGCGTAATTTTCTAAGTTTGTTAGCGAATTCCATGTTTTTAACCTCCGTAATAAAAAAACTTATATGTGCATTATATAGGAAATGTTACGTTTGCGCAACAATTAATTCAAAAAAATCGCAAAAAGTGTTGCATTCGCAACAAATACGTGTTAAAGTTATGACAGTTGCTAATACGCAACTAGAAATGCGAGGTGTTAAAGTGATTGGAGGTTATCCAAAATTAAAAAAATATCTCAAAGATAACAACATAAGTCAACAAGAAATTGCAGATTTATTGGGTTATAGCCGTGAAAAGGTCAATACTATAATTAATGGAACAAGTCGTTACGGTACTGATTTTAGCGGTAGAGATATCAGGTTGATGCACGAAAAGTACGGAATCAACATTAATCATTATTTTTTTAACTACGAAGTTGCGAATAAGCAACTTTAAGGGAGGGGCAAATATTGCAAAATTTACAAACTAAACCTGACATCGGAAAGATGTTCAACATTCAAGAAAAAGAAAATGGAGAAATCGCAATCAGTGGTCGAGAACTTCATCAGGCATTAGAAGTTTCAACTAGGTACGATAAGTGGTTCGAAAGAATGACAGAGTATGGTTTTGAAAACGGAATAGATTTTATTTCGCAAGTTGAAAAAGTACACGGTCAAAAAAGGGCGCGTACTTATGAACAAGTCAATCATATTCTTACACTCGACACTGCAAAAGAAATCGCAATGATTCAACGAAGTGAACCAGGTAAACGCGCAAGACAATATTTCATCCAAGTCGAAAAAGCATGGAATAGTCCTGAAATGGTCATGCAGCGTGCTTTAAAGATAGCAAACAACACTATAATGCAGCTCGAAACTCAAATTGAAAGAGATAAACCGAAGATTGTCTTTGCTGATGCGGTGGCTACTACTAAAACATCAATCCTGGTTGGTGAGTTAGCGAAGATTATTAAACAAAACGGCATCGATATTGGTCAACGTAGATTATTCGAATGGTTACGACAAAATGGATTTCTCATTAAACGTAAGGGCGTAGATTACAACATGCCAACTCAATATTCGATGGAACGAGAATTGTTTGAAATCAAAGAGACTACGATTAGTCATTCTGACGGACATACATCGATTAGTAAGACACCAAAAGTAACAGGCAAAGGACAACAATACTTTATCAATAAATTTTTATTAACAGAAGAATAACCCACAATCGAACAACCAAATTAAGGAGGACAATATGGAAAAGCTATACAAAATAACCCTCCATCACAATGGCAGTTGTGACGTGGAAGGTTTGTAAGATGATTATAAAAGTAGTGTAAAGCTACTTAAAATCTTTTCTTTTTTTCTTTAAATCATAAGCATTGGTAAGACATGAAGCGACATAGCATGCAGCTATTACGACAGTTGAAAAGAAGTAATTCACGTAATCGTCAATAGCAGTCCTGACAAACATATTAACAGCAACACCTTGAGCAACAGATAATGAAACATCGTTTGTAAACGATGAGGAAGGAGCCAAAACATATTGATCGATAGATTTATAGAATATCTTATCGCTTTCTTTGGTGTTTACGTCATCTATTGGATGGGCAGAATGGACGGTTTTGCCAAGAACAGGGACATCGATAGTATCGACAAAAGACTTTCTCAAATGAGTGCTAACTTTGCGGACTTCATCCTCCGGAAAGCTGTTAGAACTTATGAATTCATCAAGAATTTTTTCAGAAAATAAATTAGATTTGAACATTGGATGATTCTTAGTTACTTGATGCATATAGGAAGCCCAATCGGATAATTTCGATTGATTGATTCTGATGCCATTCATAACATTATTAACCGTTGATTGAACTTGTATAGCGTTCATAACATACGAATTATTCATAGAATTAGCGACTTTAGCGTAAGTCTCAACAGGTACTTTCGACAAGGCGGCTTGATTTTTCCTTATTAAATCTAACTGTCGTTGAGTGAGGTTTATATTATTCATAATTATTCACCTCCTTTCATAAGGAGATAAGAACATTATACACGAAAGGTTTACTTATATGACCACATTACTAATCGCATTAAACATTATCGCGTTCATAACATGTGTGACGCTGCAATACAAAAGAAGATACTAAGGAGGGATATTATGCAACAAACATTGCAGGTTTCAATTGCTATTCCCGATACTCACGTGATGCTTAGTCTCGATGAATATCAAGAGTATAAAAAATTAGAGCTTAAAGGTAAGTATTTCACTTTAAGTCAATTAGCCAAACGAATTGACAGAAGCGAAGAATGGATTAAAAAGCATATTATTGATAATCCACGTAACCGCAGACAGATTGAATCATTCAGTAAGTTCTCGACAGGCAAAGGAACAGGTTATATGTTCCATGCTGAGAAGATATTAGATTGGCTGGATAATCATTTTGAAGAGGTTGTGAAGGGGTGAAGATATGGAAAAATTATTAGCTTTAATAATCGCAATGACAACAACGTTTGTAGTTACTACACCCTTCGCATTTGAGGCGTACTTCACTACAACGCTCACAATCGCCACATGGACGATGATAGGAAGTTACTACGCTGCTAAATATGTAATCAACACATTAAAAAAGACTGAATGCTAGCTGCAACTAGCAAACAGTCGAGGTCGGAGAATTAACACTTTAATATCCGACCTCATTATATCAAAAATGGAGGTAAACGCAAATGTATTACGAAATCGGACAAGAAATTTCGAAAACAATCACGATAGATGGATTCAAATTTTACATGTACGTAGCCAAAACAGAATTCGGCGTCGATGTAACGATTCAAGATCGTGATGACAATACGGTAAGTGAAATCACAATCAATGACGTATCAGGTATGGAAAGCGCCACTGAACTTTTGACGCAAGATGCGCGTGCATGGATTGGACAAAACGTAGACGAATATGACCACGTAATGAATGGGCTATTAGGAGGGTTTCGATGAGTAATTTATTTCAATTATCAACAAGCTATCAACAAGTGCTTGATTTAATCGAACAAGGTATGAATCCCGAAGATTTAAAAGACACACTCGATTCAATCGAAGTTGAATTGAATGTAAAAGTCGATAATTCGATCGGGTTAAAACGAAGTGTGGACGCAGATATAGATGCAATCGACAAAGAAATTAAGCGCCTGCAAGGACTTAAACAACAAAAACAAAACTTCTCTGACAGACTAAAAAACTACCTGCAAGACATGTTAGATATTCAAGGATTACAGAAGTTCAGAACATCTACTAATTACATCTACAAACGCAAGAATGCGCCTAGTGTCCACATCACAGATGAAAAGTTAATAGATAGCGATTACTGGGTATCGCAAGCACCGAAATTAAATAAAAAGCAAATCAAAGATGATATTAAAGCAGGTGTCAAAGTTGACGGCGCAGAACTGCGTAATAGTGAAAGCTTGGTGATTAAGTAATGAATAAATCAGAATCTGTTGTTGAAATCAACAAAGCTATGGTTGCATTCCGTAAACAAGTAAAACAACCGCTTAAAGATAAAAACAATCCTTTCTTCAAGTCGAAATATGTACCTCTTGAGAACGTCGTAGAAGCCATTGACGAGGCGGCAACACCTCACGGATTGTCTTATACACAGTGGGCATTAAATGACGGTGAGGGGCGTGTAGGAGTGGCTACAATGCTTATGCATGAAAGTGGCGAATATATTGAATACGACCCCGTATTTATGAACGCAGAAAAGAATACACCACAAGGTGCAGGGTCATTGATTAGCTATCTTAAACGCTATTCATTATCAGCAATCTTCGGAATCACAAGTGATCAAGATGATGACGGTAATGCAGCAAGTGGAAAGAACAATAGTCCCAAGCAACAGGATAGAACTCAATGGGCTAGTAGTGAAACGATAGGAACTTTAAAAAAAGAAGTTATAGCATTTACCAACTTGATTAAAGGCACCGATAAAGAAGCACCACAAAATGTAGTAGAACAAAAATTCAACATAAACAACTATAAATTAACAGAAAAACAAGCAGCAGATGCTCTTAATAAAATACGAAACAATGCAAAAAATATTACTGGAGGAAATAATAATGCTTAACAGAGCCGTATTAGTAGGACGATTAACAAAAGACCCTGAATTCAGAACGACGCCATCAGGTGTAGACGTATCAACGTTTACACTTGCGGTAAATCGCAATTTCAAAAATAAAGATGGAGAACAACAGGCGGATTTCATCAATTGTGTTGTATTCCGCAAGCAAGCAGAAAATGTCAAAAACTTTTTAAGTAAGGGGAGTCTTGCAGGCGTTGATGGACGACTACAATCACGTAGTTACGAAAATAAAGAAGGTCAACGTGTATATGTCACGGAGGTTGTGTGCGACAGTGTGCAATTTTTAGAACCTAAAAATAATGGTCAATCAAACAATCAACCTAAACAACAACAAGGACAAGCGCAAGATAATCCTTTTGATAACGGTGCTGACTTTGATGAGGACTTGCCGTTCTGATTGGACGTGATTAGATGCCTTTAATTACAAGCTACATCACTCAAGATGACGGCACGACAACTGTTGTCATCTCTGGTGTTGAATTAGGCGATAAGGAAACGTTGCTACTTGATAACGGTTTCGATGTTGAGGTTGATGTAAACGTTGTAGATCCGTTCCAAATCACTGGCAAACAACGTCGTAAGATATTCGCTTTAGTGAAAGATATAGAACAGCATACAGGACAGCCTATGGACTACATGAGGCATATGTTCATTGAGTGTGCGAGAACATATCACGGATATGACAATCCCATATCGCTTAGTAACTGCACTCGAACACAAGCTTCACAAATCATCGACATCACATTGGATTGGGCGTTTGAGAATGGAATACCCCTCAGCTACAAGACAAGCGAATTATTAAAAGGGGATAAATCAAAACTCTACTGGTCAACGGTCAATCGGAATTGCGTTATCTGCGGTAAACCTCATTCGGATTTAGCACATAGATATGCGGTAGGACGTGGGCGTGACAGAACCAAGATAAATCATTACGGCAATCAAGTATTAGCGTTATGTCGTGAGCATCACACAGAGCAGCACAACATAGGCATGGACAGCTTTAACGACAAGTACCATTTACACGACAGCTGGGTCGATGTGGATGACCGACTCAACAAGATGTTGAAAGGAGAGAAATTAAATTGAATAGATTACAAGTTATAAAAATAGCACTCCTAATCGTCATCTTGGCGGAGGAGATTAGGGAAGTGCTTAGTAAACTCAAAATTGAAAACTGCGATGTTTGTTCAACAAGACAGTTTAAATTCCAATTGTTGCATGATAACAATTTAACAATATGCGATGAATGCGCATCTCATTTTAATGATATGAATGTAGAAAATTAGATTGCTTTATAAAGCATTTCAAATGATGAAAGGAGAACCAAAATGAAAAAAGAGGATTGTATCATTTATTTATCGTTAATTCTTTTAAATTTAATAGCGCTTGTTCTTTCGGTTTATTCTCTGATAGTTCAATTGTAAAACGTGCATACTGGTAAATATCTCAAAGTTATTTGGATTTAATAGAATTTTGAAGGGAGATGAAGGGTTATGACTTTAGGCCAAAAAATAAAACAACACCGTCTTAATTCTGGCGAATCAATGACTGAATTCGGGCAAAGGTTTAACGCTAAAAGTGGTGTTGTATCTAATTGGGAAAACGATGTGCAGAAACCCAATGTAAAACGTCTAAAAATCATAGCTGATGAAATGGGAGTAACTGTATCAGAACTGTTAGGAAGTGACAAAGATGAGTAAATTACTAATCGATGATTATCCGATACAAGTGCTACCAAAATTAGCTGAAGAAATAGGGTTGAATGAAGCGATTATCTTACAACAAATTCACTATTGGTTGAATACCAGCAAGCACTGTCATGACGGTAAGAAGTGGATATACAATTCTTATCCCGAATGGCAAAAACAATTTCCGTTTTGGAGTGAAAGAACTATCAAGCGCACATTTGGAAGTTTAGAGAAACAAGATTTATTACATGTTGGCAACTATAACAAAGCGGGCTTTGACCGTACAAAATGGTATTCAGTTAATTATGAAACTTTAAACAAACTAGTGGCACGACCATCGGGACAAAATGGCCCGACGATGGGGTCAAATTGGCACGATGGAATGGGTCAAAATGACCCGACCAATACCAGAGACTACACAGAGACTACTACAGAGACTACTAACAATAATATATTGTCTCCTTCGTCGACTGCGTACCCTTACCGAGATGTTATTGACTACCTTAATCAACAGACGGGCAAAAACTACAAATCAACTACAAAAAAGAACCAAACAGTTATACGTGCTAGATCGGATGAAGGATTTAACCTAGATGACTTTAAAAAAGTAATCGATAACAAGGTAGCCGAATGGAAAGGTACGGATATGGAGAAGTATCTGCGTCCTGAAACATTGTTTGGTACTAAATTTGAGGGTTACCTCAACCAACAACAATCAAATGCAGTAGATGAGGACTGGCGAAAGCAGTATGAGGGAGTGTTTTAAATGAATCCCTTTGAAAAGTTAGCTAACAAAGCAGGTTTCAAGAATAAAGTCATAAAACAAGAAATGGGACTACATTGTGATAAATGCGGTAGGGATTATGACTATTATGAATTTGATAATGGTCAAGTCATTAAAGATGGTTGTGATTGTAACATGATAGCACTTGCTAAACAAAAGACAGAGGACTTTAAAAAGAAGCAACAACGTAATAAAGCGAACGCTATATTCAACAAATCAATTATTAACGATGATCTAGCAGACGCAACATTTGATAATTATGCACCGACAAGTCCGACATTAGAAAAAGCAAAAGCGCTGTTAGAACGATACGCTAATAACTTTAGGTTAGATAATAAACAATCAATTCTTTTATATGGTAGTTACGGCACTGGTAAGAGTCATTTATCGATGGCAACTATCAAAAGAGTAAGAGAAAAAGGTCATTCAGTATTGTACATGAACGTACCTCAACTTATTACAACGTATAAAAGCACGTATAACAAAAATACAGCCCTAACCGAAAGAGATTTAGACCAAATTATTGCAGATGTAGATTTGCTTGTACTAGACGATTACGGAACAGCATTAAGTAATTTTGGAATTCAAAAGATGTTTGAAGTGATGGAATCACGTACAGGCAAACACAACATTATAACGACAAATAACAGTAGTAAAGAATTAATACAAAATAAGGATCTAGCCAAGATATTTAGTCGCATGATGAAGAATACAACACCAATAAATATGAACGGCGAAGATTACAGAATGAGAGGTATTAACTTTTGATTGATAAACAATACATCATTAGTCACCTCCATTGCTCAGAAGTATACGCAAATAAGCTCATAGAAAGCGCGCAGGGCGATGAAGAATACTTGTATGACCTATTTATCCAAAAGTATTCAGAACGCAAGAGACGCAAAGCTATGACGCTATATGAGGTGGATTAATGAAAGAAACTCGAATAGAAATATTTTACACAGATAAAAAGAATTTAGATAAACCAATGGGGTCGCCTAGACCTCGATTTAGAAGAGCTGGAGGCTTTGTACAAACTTACATGCCAACAACATATTCGCATCATAAAAAGTTTATAGCAGAACAAATGCCGAATCTTCAAAGTGAGAATCAGTTAAAGCTAACTATTGAATTCTACTTTCCACCACTTAAAAGTTGGTCGAAGAAATTACTTTCTACGATGATAGGAAGTTACAAGAGGACTAAACCTGACTTAGATAATTTATTAAAAACAGTGTTAGACGCAGGCAATGAAAAATTGTGGAAAGATGATAATCAAATTGTAGAAATCAGAACATTCAAAAAATATTCCGGTGTAGCTAGGACAGTACTTGTAATTAACGAAATCGAGGAGAAAAATAATGGCTAAAAAAACAAGAGAACAACTTTTATTAGAGAAGCGCACATTGAACACTGCACAAGGCGTGTTTGTACTAAACGATAAAAATGTAGAAGATATAAAGTTTAACAATATGACTTTCAAAACTGTAGCACATAGATTGAATCATAATTGGACTTTAAATGAGGCAACTCAACTACAAAAAACATTTGTGCCTGATCATGAGCATAGAATTGTATTACTACTCAAAAAAGATAATAGTGACGAACAAATACGGGTGCCTTATACAAGAGTCAAAGAAGCTATGGACAAGGGGATAAATCTTCATTCAATAAAAAGAAGGTTTGGCTTGGGATGGAGTTTAGAAAAGACTTTAACGGCACCACCTAGATTATCGGCAGAAGAATTAATGTATGAAGCCATTGCGAATAGTGAAGATAAATTTCAAGACTTGGTGCGTCAAAACAGAATAAGCAAGTTTAAAGATGAGAAATTGAGAGAAGAAAAGCCACACTTATTCAATGGGACACCTCAAAAACATGGATTGACTCGATACGGTAGACATTTGCATAAGAATATCAGAATCGGCGCATACAAGATTGATAGTTATGGGCGTCAACAATTAGTGTAGGTGGTTTAAATGAAAATTAGAGAATTAAACATTGATGATCGTGTCGCGTTTTATACAGACAGCGAGCAAGAAAAGCCTTACGAAGGTAAAGTAACAGAACTTTACTACAACTTCAAAGGCAAAGAAATGGCGCAAATAGAGTTAGACAATGCATGGTATTACAACATAACTGACGATGATGATTGGGAGGTTATTTATTGATGAACACATTCCACTTATATAACGCAGGCGAAGATAAAGTAATGATCGTACGTGAAACTGATGGAGGCTATAACATGCGTGGTTTTCCTCAATCACATTACAGCCATGTGGACGACTTCTTCACTTACGCAGAATTTAACGAATATAAGGCAATACACAATCTGATGTATGCAGAGGAGTTAGGCAGTCAGATTAGCATTTTTGATATATAGGGGGATTAAGAATGGTAAAAATTAAAACTAAAAGAGAAATGACGTTACCAGAACTGATTCAATGGGGTTGGGATAATAAAAGCAAAAACAGAGAGTTCTATTCTGAAAATGGCAAGAAAGTAATTTTTAATAGTAATGGAAATGTTAAGCCAAAAGTATACTTCAAACCCGAAGACACTTTCACAGTAGAAGTAGAAGAAGAAATTACAGAAGATACTGTGATAACTAATTTAGTAGAAGTATATGAGTATAACGAAATAATGGAATCTGCAGTACATGGAGAGTGTTCAATTACAAATGCCTTAGGCGAAGAAGTAGATGATGTTTCACGCTTAGCCTTCTACATGCTCAACGACGACATGACAATGACGTTACTGTGGAAAAATGGGGGGATGGTGAAATGAAACTAGAGGATTTTCAACGACTTAGTAAAGACGTGAAGTTTATAGTTGAGAAGTTTGCAGAAAATCCCGGGAGATTTGCGAGTATAGTGATTCAAATGTATTGGGCTACTAAAGATGAATGCGACGCATACAAACAAGAACGCGACACACTCATCGAAGACATTACCCGCTTACGTTCAGAGCGTGATGAGTATAAACGCAAACTAGACGATGTGGTGGATTTATTTACACGCCATATCAACTATAAGTTATCGGTCAGTCACAATACGTGGTATTTAGGGTTAAGACATAAATTAGATGAGGTGCTGAAAGATGATAATAAAAGCTAGAAAAAAACCGATAGAAGTTGAATGTGTTCAATTTACAGACATAGAAAGTGCAGAGTATATAGAGGAGTGGTCTGGCGCTCAAGTTGTATATCACGTATCTAAATATCGAAAAATCTTAGTTGTAAAGACTTTAGAGGGCGAAATGAACGCCACAATAAATGATTACATCGTAAAAGGTGTGAACGGTGAATTCTATCCCGTAAAACCTGACGTGTTCCATAAAACTTACGAGGTGCTTAAAGATGAAAGATGAACAACAAACGATTTCGTATTTAATGGATAAGTACAAAGGATTAATTCAGTTGGAAATGAGATTTCAAGAATGGAAAGAAAGTAATCCTAATAAAAATAGTTGGGATTACAAAGGAACGAGACCAACCAAAGCCGAATTAAAGCGTTGTAGATTGTTATTAAAAGAACTGATGATTGATTTTGAAAAGGGGTTAAATGTTTATGGCTAACGTTGATTATAAACGCATTTGGCAGGATCTTAAAGAGGAATGTATAGAAGATTATATAATGTTGCAAGGTTATATCCGAGTGTTGCAAAGTTATATCCGAATACACCCACGTATTGAACGTTATAAGTCGTTATTAACTAAGACTGAAATGATCTTGAAAAGAATGGATGAATTAGACGGCACACAAGAATTTCAAAACCTATTACACGATTTAGAAAGGGCGAATGTAAATGACCTTAAACAATAAACTATACATCTTCAAAGCACGTGTATTACGTGTGGTTGACGGTGACACTTTAGAGATGCGCATTGATCTAGGCTTTCATACACATACGGTACGTAAGGTTAGATTACTAGGTGTGGACACACCTGAACGTGGCAAACATGGATACAACGAGGCAAAAGCATTTACGACTCAAACTGTATTAGGTAAGGACGTATATGTGCAGACGTATCAAGCCGATGCGTTTGGTAGATACCTAGCTGACGTGTGGTATCAAGAGGGAGAGAATGAATTTAGATTGAGTCATGAATTAACTGTGCGTGGCTTAGTTAAAGAAGGTAGTAAATGGAATAAGGGGAAACGGGAATGGAATCAAAATATTTTGTAGTTCAAGTAAATGAAGGTGTTTATTTAGCACGAAATATAATGCTCAGTGAAGGGTGGTTTCCAACGGACGACATAAATGAGGCTTATCAATTTATGTCCCGAGATAAGGCATACGCTATTGCATTTAAG
>NZ_PPQF01000022.1 GCF_002901865.1 Staphylococcus agnetis | reverse complement strand
ATATAATGTTATTGTAATAGATTGAGGGTGAAAGCAAAAGGGGGATATATATCGACAAAATTGTGACAACGTTTTAAATAATAGGTGATATTAATTTGTAATATAAATTTTATTGAAAAGCATTTATAAAATGATAGAATGTGAAGTAGCTCATTGTGTAAGAGGTGATGATATGAGCTTTTATGACTTTATGTTAGCATTTCAAGGAGATGCAACCCCTCTAGGAGAATTGGCGACGTTCTTAACGAATGACATCGATTTTCCACGAGACGTGATACATCCAAGTGAGATACTGGCATATTTTCATAAGCATACCACCGTGGATAATGACATGATTGAGACGGTCAAAAGAGCGTTACAATTATATGCCAATTCCAAAGGGTTATTATAATGGTGGTAGGGCAAGTTTATACGAACTTGCCTTCACCCTTACATATCATTGCATAACGCAGAGGTAATGTCATGGACTTACTTCTGCGTTTTATTGATGGCTCCAACAATTCAACGTATACGATTTAAAAACCATAGCTTAGGTGTCGAGCATGCTTATGATAAAATGATAACGTATTGAGATAACATAGGAGGGGCGACGATGGGAACAAGGATGCCAAATAAAATTCAAAACCAATGGCTATTAGTGGTAGGGATTATTTTCATAGCCTCAACGCTGAGGGCACCGTTAACATCAGTAGGCCCTGTGATTCATCAAATTAAGTCGGATTTACTCATCAATGATATGATAGCAGGCTTAATCACGACGATTCCATTAGTGATATTTGGCGTTGTATCAATTGGCGTGACACGCATTATAAAACGGTTTGACATGTCATTCATATTACTCATTGCTGTCATTGCTATCATTTGTGGTTTACTTGTACGTGTAGCTGGAGGTGTAAGTACCTTCTTTGTAGGGACGTTCATGCTAGGAGTATCCATAGCGTTTTGTAATGTCACACTCCCAGCTTTTGCTAAAAGTCATTTTCCACTTCGAATTGGATTAATCACTGGCATTTATAGTGCTACGATGAATTTAACAGCTGGTCTGGGTGGTGGTTTCAGCTACCCGTTATCACAAGTCAGTGCACTTGATTATCGCCTTTCGTTATCATTTTGGCTTGTGTTTGCTTTGTTAGCGATCGTATGCTGGCTTCCTCAAGTGAAACATAAGTCTGTAAATCACACGCGTGCACTCCCTCCGACAAAAACATACAATATAGTTAAATCTAAATTAGCATGGGCTGTTGCAATATTAATGGCATTTCAATCGATGACATTTTATTGCATTATAGCGTGGTATCCGTCGATCTTAATTAGCAAAGGCATTTCCCCTGAAATGGCAGGTTATATGTTAATGCTTAATCAATTTGCCCAACTACCAATGACATTTTCTTTTCCAATTTTAGCTGCTAAAATGCGCAGTCAACGTCGCTTAATCTATATCATTACAACGTTATTCGTATTAGGATTTATGTTGTTATGGTCAGAGAATGTATGGTTGTTATTATTCGCGATGATATTTTCAGGCATGGCGGTAGGCGCTTGTTTTAGTTTATGTATGACGCTTTTTTCTATTCGTGCTAAAACAACGACAGGTAGTATGCAGTTGTCAGGCTTTGGTCAAACCGTGGGTTATTTGATTGCAGCAATAGGTCCTTTCTTAATGGGGGCCATATATGAATGGACCAATCAATGGCCTATTGCAATAGCGATATTTTTAGTGATGTCGCTCATGATTTTAATAGCCGGTCATTTTGCAACTACAACTGCTGTTATCGAAGATGAATGTATAAAAAAATAGCGCTAGGGACAGAAACCGATTCTGATTTCGTCCCAAGCGCTTATTTTAATGGTGATGAGGATTGTTCCAACAATGATTGAATATAGTGCGTGATTTCGTCTTTCATTGATGGATCATTTAATGCAAAATGTAATGTAGTCTTTACAAAACCGATTTTTTCACCGACATCATAGCGCGTGCCATCAAACTCATAGGCGTAAACTTGGTCGTCTTGATTTAATCGTTCAATTGCATCCGTTAATTGTATTTCTCCACCTGCGCCCACATCTTGTGTGCCTAAATAATTAAAAATTTCAGGCGTTAATACGTAACGGCCCATAATTGCTAGGTTTGAAGGGGCAGTACCTGCCGCAGGTTTTTCAATAAATTGTTTGACTTCATAACGTCTGCCGGCTTTTGCTTCTGGCTCAACAATGCCGTAACGGTGTGTCTCTTCGTATGGTACTTCTTGTACACCAATGACAGATTTATGTGTCTCTGCATATTGATCAATAAGTTGCTGAATAGCCGGTGTTTCGGATTGAACAATATCATCTCCTAGTAAGACTGCAAAAGGTTCATTTCCAAAAAATTGACGTGCCGTCCATATCGCATGGCCAAGTCCTTTTTGCTCTTTTTGACGTACATAGAATATATTCGCTAAATCTGTAGAATGTTGTACTTTCTCTAATAAATCCATTTTGCCTTTTTCTTTTAATGTTGATTCTAACTCTTTTTGGTTGTCAAAATGATCTTCAATCGCACGTTTATGTTTACCAGTAACGATGATAATATCTTCTATCCCTGCGCGAGATGCTTCTTCTACAATATATTGAATTGTAGGTGTATCGAGAATAGGTAACATCTCTTTAGGCATCGCTTTTGTTGCAGGTAAAAAACGTGTCCCTAACCCTGCAGCTGGAATGATCGCTTTCTTTATTTTTGACATAAAAAAATAGCCTCCTAGCTCAATCTTTGTCATTTCTTACATTATAGTACAAATGAATAAGAAATACTAAAGGGAGCCGGGGCTATTTTTAAATTAAATCATTGAGCAATAATGTTGAAGGTTTATAAATTTGAATTGCTTTCACTTGGGTCGGCTTAACTTCAATATTTAACGGACCTTTACTAAAATCATGTATTAATATATGTTGTCTCAAGTGTAACGTATCTTTCACGGCTTGAATATGTTGGCTTGGAATAAACATCGTTGCATCAGTTTGAATCAGTTTACGCGCATTCATCACTTCATCATCATAGGTTCGAATAATGACAAGATGCTTATCACGAATCAGTTCACTAGAGAGGTGATAATGACAAATGTCTTCAGGGATATCTATCGCTTTATCCCAATCATCCGGTAACAGCAATATATCGTAATGATCGTCAGTTTGTTTAACAATGGCATGTTTTTGTATTTTGACGTAATGTTGCATGAATGGTCGTAATAAATCAGAAATGAAAGGAAACATCGTATTTAAATGACGTTCATTCACATAACTAAATGATGTATCGTGTGTCGCTTTTAAAGGCATATTAATGGCATTAAATGTTGGATTTAAATGGATTAAAAAATAAAGCCAAGCGTTAGGTAGATGCATGATGTACGCATGATGATAATGCTCAAAGACTTTAGGTGACAAACCGATTAAAGAAAAGGATAGCAATTGGTCTTTAACGGTATGTGTCAAAATTAAATTTTGCCAATATTTAATGATATGTTGATTAACTAGTAAAGATTGATGAGGGTTTTCACCATTCATATAGTCTGAAATATCAAGTGCATAGCCGTTGATGTTCGTTTTTAGGTGCTGAGATTGTTGAATATATTGATTAATATTTCGCTTAGTATCGTGCGGAATTAACAATTCAAATGTACATGTATGAAAGATGTGCTCAAAACGTTCAGATAAATAATCAATATCTTTTGGTGTGAGCCCTTTAAAATCATAGATAACATTGACCTTGGGAAGTAGAGATTTAACGTCTGGGATGACAGGTGATAACGATTTAATATTGTTTAAAAAGTTAGTTTCTAACACTTCATAGTCATATAAAGACGTGATTTTAAAGCTGAAATGTAAATGATAGCGATGCATAAATCGAATGATTCGCTCAAGCGTTGTTCCTTTATCATGAACCAATTTTACATTTACACATCTTTCAAAATATAAATAATGTGTTTGTTTACGTAAAACGTCTTTAAACGTTTTAAAAAATTGTTCGTGCATAAACATGTCATCTAAATAAGTCAGCATGAGACGAATATGCGGTAATTTGAATAGGGACGGTGGTGTGACAGCATCTAAGTCCACTTTCAAATGCGTGCCATGATGATCTTCAGAACATTTTTGATTTAACTGATAAAAAATTTTGGAATTATCGTGATGAACAATAATTTTTGTATCATTATTTGTGTGATGTTTTTTATATGTATATGGGCTCACACCGATATAACTTTTAAATTGCTTAGAATAATTACTGTAATTGGAGAAACCGTAATTTTGAGCGATGTCATATATAGAATAATTGTTCCATAGTAAGTGAGGTAACGATAGACTTAACTTCAAGGTCACGGTATAACTCTTAAAATTAAACCCTAATTGTTCATTGAATAAAATAGAGATATAAGACGATGAAACGAAAAATGAGCGTGCTAATTCTTGTAAAGTGATTTTCTGTTTAATATCTTTATGAATCATTTTTAATACATTTGAGAACATTTCAGAATCAACTTGCATTTGAGGCATATATATGCCGTCACAAGGGGTATAACATTCTTTTAGCAACAATTGTATGAGTGTAAGAAAGGTTTTATATTGTTGGTCTTCGTCATTCAAGATAATTAAAGATTGCACACACTCACGTAATTGTTCATGTGAATACAACTGTGTATCATCGAAATGGCCATGCATAAAATTTGGTTGCATCTCCATTAAAATGTGTAACGGAATAGTAATTTTTATCAATGCTTGTGCGTGGTGTATTTTAATGAGATCACCGTGATTAATAATAGCGACTTGATAATATAACTCTTTATTTAAACCATTATGTTGAATTTTTAATTTTCCATCGAGAGAGAAATACAATTCTACAGCATTAAAACAACGATATGCATCTGTATGAAATTGATCTAATAACTCAATATGGACATTCTGCATTGATGAAACCTCACTTACTAAAAATTTATGTGTCGTAATGGTGTAAACGTAATTCAGTTATAAATAATTAGTATTATAGAACTAAATATAATGAGCAACAATATTTTCTCTTTTATTTTAATTTTTTAATTACTTTTTGATATTATTAGACATATTTGTCGTTTTTATCTATAAATAAATGACATATGACTTAATAATAGAGGTTTAATTTAGATATAAATAATGAAGGTCATGGACATATAAGATTTGAGTAGGTGAGTAATGTGTAAAAAGCCTGATAAATAGAGTATTTAATGGGCAGAAAGGACATGTTTTTAACGATATATTTCTAAATTTAAGTGGAGTTTTAAAAAATGGTTATTCAACGTGTGAAAAACAGAATTAGCGATGCATATCGAATATTTTAATGAGGGAGCTGTAAGCGGTAAATCTTTATTAAGAGGTGCAATGATAATGATGAAGCGTAGGATTTAGTTAGAACAGGTTCTAAACCCTACGCTTCATCATTTGAGCCGGTTGCTGTGCCACAGTAGTATAGACGTCAACGCTACAAGTATCAACGAAATCGCTATGACGATAATCCAGGAGATACCAGATTGCGCATCAATAGGTAATGGGACATTCATTCCAAAGAAACTAAATACCAATGTTGGTAAAGTAAGAAGTACCGTAAAAATGGTCAACGTTTGCATCGTTGTATTCAATTGATTTGAAAGTAGTGAAGCATAAGAATTTGTCATACTTTCAACGATGCGTAAGTAAAGTTCTGTCGTTTCAATGGCTTGTTGATGTTCATTTAATACGTCTTCCAATAATTCATCATCTTCTGAAAACCGTTTTAATGTAGAAAGTCTGTATAGTTTTCGATGTGTAGATGCGTTCGTTTTAAGAGATGCTATAAAATATACAAGACTTTTCTCGATTTCACTTAAAAAATAAAGTCGTAAATTTGTAACACGTTTTTGTAGTTTAATATCAACTTGACGACGTTCTTTATTTAATAAACGTAAGGCACGGTTAAATTCTGAAGACATTTCATACAAAACATTTAATGCAAATCGACTTTTGTATTTTAAATTAACGTGTTGATAAAGTAAGTGCTCAAAATAGTTAAAACTTTGACTACAAATCGTTATAATGACACCTTTACCAATAATGATTCCTAATGGAGACGTGTGATAACTTTTGATATCATAATGGTCATCCTTAAGTACTGGAAAGTCACTGATGATGAGTGAATAACCGCTTTCATCGTTTTCAATACGTGAACTTTCCTCACTATCTAAGGCATCTTCCAAAAAGTCTTTTGGGAATGGAAAAAATTCTAATAAAGCTTGGCTTTCTTCTTGTGTGGGTTTCACTACATTAATCCACTGTGCTGTGGACCAATCTGACGTTTCTACTATCGCTAATGCTTCATTGTTACGATAAGCTGTGATCATAGTCGTCTCCTTCTTCCTCGCTCGGTTTAAGGTGACGGATGTCTTGAAAACCTTGTCTAGACTCCGCAAAGCCTTCCATGAGATCATACCAGTTGTCACCACGAGCCTCTTTTATCTTTTTAAATAATTCACTTTGAGCTTGATTTAACGTCGCAATCAATGCTTTACCTTTTTCAGTAGGATATAAACACTTTAACCTTCGATCTGTTAAATCAAGTTCATCATAGATGAGTCCGTTTTCTTTTAACAACTTAAGTGTGGCATGAGAGCCTTGTTTAGATATTTCGAGATTTTCTAATAATTTTTTGGTAGTGATACCTGGCAGTTTATTGATAAAAAACAAAAACCGATGATGTTGACGGCTTAGCCCGTATTCTTTTATCAAGTCATCTGCCGTTTTCGTAAATGTTTGATATGCGTAATAAAACAACATTAATTCATAATCGTTTTGATGGCTCATACTCGTCGTCCCTTTATTTCATAATGACTATATTATAATGGACTTTATAATTTATGTCATTGGATTACGAATGAAAATGCACTTTCAATTGTGTATTTCATGTAACTAATGTAAACTCATTTAATGTGACTTATTTATAGTAAAGTAATGTTTGAGATGATTTTATTTACAATCAAAGTGTAATTTTAGCGTTGATTTTAAATATTTTTTACGTAATCTTAACATTAAATTTACATTTATGAGCGATAATCGAACTATAAAGCTTAATAGAGGTGAAATAATGGAAATGTCGGTTATGGAAGTCATCTTTTCCTTTTTAGGCGGGTTAGGGATTTTTCTCTACGGCTTAAAAGTAATGGGAGATGGGCTTCAAGCTTCAGCAGGGGATAGGCTACGTGATATTTTAAATAAGTTTACATCAAATCCAGTGTTAGGGGTCATCGCTGGTATTGTCGTAACCGTTTTAATTCAAAGTAGTTCAGGGACAACAGTCATTACAATTGGACTTGTAACGGCTGGTTTTATGACATTAAAGCAAGCAATCGGTGTGATTATGGGTGCTAATATCGGGACCACTGTGACAGCGTTCATTATCGGTATTGATTTAGGCGAATATGCAATGCCTATTCTTGCGATTGGTGCATTCTTAATTTTCTTCTTTAAACGATCTAAAATTAACAACATCGGCCGTATTTTATTTGGTTTCGGTTCTTTATTCTTTGGTTTAGAGTTTATGGGCGGTGCTGTTAAACCTTTAGCAGAACTAGAAGGATTTAAACAATTAATGCTCGATATGTCATCAAATCCGTTCTTAGGTATTTTTGTTGGAACGGCGTTAACCGCTTTGGTACAAAGTTCAAGTGCTACAATTGGTATTTTACAAGAATTTTATCAACAAAATATGATCAGTTTAGATGCAGCGATTCCAGTATTACTTGGTGATAATATAGGAACAACGATTACAGCTGTTTTAGCAAGTTTAGCTGGTTCATTAGCTGCAAAGCGTGCCGCATTTGTCCACGTTATTTTTAACGTGATTGGTGTGATCATCTTTTCATTATTCTTACCAATTGTGATTCATCTTGTAGGTGTACTTCAAGAAACATGGCATCTAAAACCAGCCATGGCAATTGCGTTTGCACATGGGGCATTTAATGTGACTAATACGTTAATTCAATTACCATTTGTTGCTGTACTTGCTTGGCTTGTAACGAAGATTGTTCCTGGTAAAGATGTGACTGAAGATTACAAACCGCAACATTTAAATAAAGATCTTGTATACCATGCACCAAGTGTGGCTTTACAAGAAACACAAAAAGAGTTACAAAACGTAGGGAACATTGTTGAATCTATGTTTGATGATGTGAAAGATACGTCAAAAGTAGATAAAAAGTTATTGAAAAAACTAGAACAAAAACATCAAGCTGTTGAAACAATTAATGATAGCATTCGCAGTTATCTTGTACGTATTTCAACTAAAGATATTAATAAAGGCGATGTGGAACGTTTAGCTGTCATGTTTGATGTGAATCGCTCTGTTTTAAAAGTTGCAGATTTAATTAAAGAATATGTAGAGCAGTTAGACCGTAAGCACCAAAAAGAAATTTACCTTACTGAAGATGCACAACGTGGTGTGGAAAAATTATTTAACCATGTAACAGAATCATTTGATAAAGCGATTGATATGTTAGATGTGTACGACACGACGAAAAAAGATGAGATTGTGGAACGTAGTCGTGAATCATTTAATATTGAACACAAGTTACGTAAAGGGCACATTAAGCGTTTAAATCGTGGGGAATGTTCGACTGATGGTGGTTTAATCTATATTGATATGATAGGTGTGTTAGAACGTATTGGTTATAACGCGCGTAATATTTCTGAATCTCTAGTAGGACTCAATGATGATGTTCCTACAGATGAGGAAATTGCGACGCATGACATTTAAAATAGGATATGATGTACAAGTCTCCAATGTTCATTTTTTAATGAACATTGGAGACTTTTTTGTATTTATTGAATCCTAAAATGGTGAGGTAAAGTAACTATTTTTTACAATTCCATGAACGATTCTGAATTGGATTGTAATCTTATTTGCGTTTGCTACAATTTTCATTGTATGCATTTTAGGAGGGGGTTCAATTGACGGTCTTTAAAACCGTATTACATTGGAGTGTGCTATTATTTTTTTGTATTTATAGTATAGGGGGGATGCTCAATCCTGTTTCTGCGCATGCGACATTAGAACGCGCAACCCCTGCAGCTAAAGAAGTTGTTTCGCAATCACCACATCACATTGAATTGCAGATGAGTGAACCAGTGAATACAACCTAT
This sequence comes from Staphylococcus agnetis, assembly GCF_002901865.1. Lineage (GTDB taxonomy): Bacteria > Bacillota > Bacilli > Staphylococcales > Staphylococcaceae > Staphylococcus > Staphylococcus agnetis. The sequence continues at coordinate 5,030 of NZ_PPQF01000022.1, read as the reverse complement.
AGTACACTCACAATATATAATGATCAAGGTCATAAAATCACTACTGTAAAGCCAAAAGAATCGGGGTTTTCAAAACAGATTTCATTTAATGTTCCATCCTTAGAAGAAGGGTCACACCTGGTTGAATGGGAAGCGACTGCACAAGATGGTCATACGATGCATGAGACATACATATTTTCAATTGGGCATTCAACCGCAACGGCAATCGACAAGACACAACCTATTTGGAAAGATGTCAGTTTGTGGTGGGGCGCGATGCGCTTTTTACTTCAAAGTATGCTACTTCTTTTTATCGGATTGTACTATGTGAATCGCATCATGAAATATGAAGGACTACCGACATATCCAGTGTTACTTCGACACCGTGGTGTAACGGTGATGTTATGTCTATGTGTTCTCGGAACGAGTGTATTGTATTTAATGACTTTGCCTCAGTCAGTCATCGATAACATTCTACGGTTACAATTTGATACATGGTTGCAATTTCCATTTATTTTAACAATGACTGCAGTCATGACGCTCTTAATATTGTTAGCGCTACGTAATATGGAGCAGATTTGGTATGATACGTTACCAGTGATATTACTTATTGCTTTGGCAATGTCAGGACATGTATGGGCGCAAGAGATACCAGTATATGCGATTCTTATTCGAACACTGCATTTAAGCGCTATCGCCTTGTGGTTAGGAACATTGCTCTATCTCATGTTTTACATATTTACACAACATCGGCATTCGTACGTGCTGATCTTACGTTCAATCATTTTAAAATTAAATATATGTGCAGTAGTAGTCATTATCGTAACCGGTGTACTGATGACTATCGATCAAACATCATTTACACATTTATTTCGTCATATGACCACTTATTTGAGTTTATGGATTTCGAAAGTAGTGTTCACATTAGTGATGATAGGGCTTGGCGCATATCAAACGTTTAAAATGATGAAACAAAAGAAATGTATTCATAGAAAATTGCTTATAACTGAGTTGTTGATTGGCATAGTGCTCGTCTTATTCGGCATCATTATGAGTCAAATTAATCTGTAAAGAGGTGGACGTATGAAGTTAATTAAAGGAATAATCAGTATCCTGATAATAGGGGTTATTTTAGGGTGTCAAAATGTTGAAGCACATGTAACACTTAATCCGAATACGAGTGCACCAGGTGCATATGACGAATATCAAGTGCGAGTGCCTGTGGAACGTGACGTGCCAACAGTTAAGCTTGAATTAGAAGTACCCGATGGCGTTGCGTTATCATCTGTAGCACCTGTACCAGGGTTTAAACATACATTTGAAATGGACAAACAAGATAATATAAAAAAAGTAACTTGGGAAGCAACAGGTAAAGGGATAGGCGCACATGAGCATGTCAATTTTCCAATAGTTGTTGCAAATCCTGAAAAAGAAGGAAAGTTTGTATGGAAAGCGATACAAACATATAAAGACGGCAAACAGGTAAAATGGACGGATGCAAATGAGGACAGCGAACACCCTGCGCCTGTTTCTGAAGTGAAACAAGGTGGCGGCACTACTGCAGGTCATAATCATCATGAGCAACATGATGCGCATCACACAGCTTCAGAAGGCACCCATCCAGCAATATGGATCATGTCCATTCTTGCATTAATAATGTCTTTCGTTGCTGTATTTAAGCGTTATAAACAAAGTCAAAATGACAAGTAATGTACATTGACATACCTTGTTGTTATCGTCATAATTAATTTGACTAAAGATAGGAGATGACGATTCATGAAACGCATCTTATACACATTTATGGCTTATACCGCATTAGGATTACTGAGTGGTTTTGCTTATCGTGAAATTACTGTTCATTATCAATTTACTGGGGCTACACAGATGAGTGTGATGCATACACACTTACTTACGCTTGGGATGTTTATGTTTTTAATGCTCATTCCTATTGAGAAATTATTTAAGATTAGTAGCTACTATTTATTTAACTGGTTTTACATCATATACAATATAGGTGTTCTGACGACAGTAGGTATGCAGTTTACAAAAGGGTTCATGCAAGTGTCGAAACAAACCATCCCCCCAAGTTTAGCGGGATTTGCTGGGTTAGGACATGTGACCATTACGGTTGGTTTTATTCTATTATTCTTTTTATTAAGACAAGCGATTATTACAGAACCAAGAGATGGGGAACCATTGGTTAAGAAAAAGAAACACTAAATACAAATAGTAAAAGGGCTGTGCATAAAAACAACGTGCGCAGCCCTTTCATATTTAATACAGCCTGCTATACCAACTTACCTAGTTCGAAATAATTGAACACATTAGATGGGCCAACACAAGGATGAATGACAGTGAAACAGCCTTGCTCCTTAGCATGTGTAGATGATGAAACGAATAGTATGAAGCTGTAATCATTTTGATTGAAAGGTTATACAATGATTAACGGTGTGATTAAAGTAAAAATTGTTTGTTTGCTTCTTTAAAGGCAGGGTGATGACTCGATACACATCCTTGTTTTGTATCATCGGGTGAAATATACACTTTTGCACTATTTACCGCATGTGCAGCGTCATGAAACGCACCTGTAATTAGATTTATTTTTGAAGGGTGCGTTAATATGTCTCCACATGCATAGACACCGTCAACAGTCGTTCGTGTGTCTCCTTGACCTGCAATAAGTTGTTGCTCTGTTAATGCAAGGGGCATCGTCGTCTCTTGTAGTAAGTCAATTTGGCGTTCATAACCGTGACTGACAATGACAGCATCTATAGGATATGTCATTCGTTCTTGAGTTTCTAAGTGTTGTAGTGTAACGGATTGAATACGGTCATGACAATGACAATCATGATGTAAAGCTGTTATAGACACATTTGGCAGACATTGAACACGTAATTGTTGAAGTGCTTCCCACGTTGATTCATGTCCTTTTACCGAGTCATTACGATAGACTAAGATGACTTCTTTAGCAATCGGGGCAAGCGCCTGAGCCCAATCCATTGCGGAATTACCGCCTCCTGAAATTAACACTTTTTTACCTCGAAAATGCTCATATTTAGAAATTGCATAATGTAAGTTGGTGTATTCAAAATCGTGTGCATCATCTGATAATTGCAATTTTTTAGGTGTGATGATCCCACCACCAATGGCAATAATGATAGATTTTGAAGAGAACGTTGTACCAGATTCAGTCGTAACATTAAAATGATGATGACTCACTTTCTCTATATTGACGACTTTAGAATTTAGATGAACGTCTGGATTAAAATGTAAGCCTTGGCAAATGATATCTTGCATGATTTCACCACATGGCTTAGGTGCGACGCCCCCTATATCCCAAATGATTTTTTCAGGATATATGCGCATTTTACCCCCTAAGCTCGGTTGGGCATCTATTAAACGTGCCTGCATACCACGTACGCCTGCATAGAAGCTTGCATAGAGTCCAGCAGGTCCTCCACCAATAATAGTGACATCTTTCATACGACATTCCTCAATTCTTATGTGTTTACATCCATTATGTTACAAATGAGATTCGTTATCAATTAAAAAGATAAAAAAAGCATCTGATGCTTACTTTAATCGTAAGTCAGATGCTTAAACGTGCGCATGAGAAATTATTTTTTAGCCGAACGACCACGTAAATCTGCTTCGATTTGTTCTAAGCTACGACCACGTGTTTCCGGTAAAAATTTCATTACAAAGAAGAATGCAATCACACCCATAACGGCGAAGATTAAAAATACTTCTTGCACACTTAAAATATCACTAATAATCGGGAATAAATAAGCCACGAGTAAACTTCCGATAGATAACACAAGTGCGGCAATACCTGTAGCAGCTCCACGTGCACGCATTGGGAATAATTCTGGTAACATTACCCATAACACAGGTCCCCATGAAATACCAAAGAACACAATGAATAATGCTAAACAGATAATAATAATCCATACAGCTGCATTTACACCTAATAAACTTATTAATACACTCATAGCAAGTAATGAGCCGACCATACCTAAGTTACCAATCATCAATAACTTTTTACGATCAATTTTATCGATAATTAGAATAGCAACAATTGTGACTGAGACGTTCACAACACCAATACCGACAGTACTTAAAATAGACGCTGAATCACCAAGTCCTGCTTTATGGAAAATGGTTGGTGCATAGTGAATGATGGCATTAATTCCAATTAATTGTTGTAATAATGCGAATATCGAGCCAATGATGATAGTAGTACGTAACCAAGGTGACTTTAGAACATCCCAAGTGCTTTCAGAGATAGCATTGATTTTTTTCATGTTTGCAATCTCTAAATCAATTTCATGCTCAGGATAAGTTAATTTCATGACATCACGCGCTGCTTTCTCACCACGTTTTTCTAATAACCAACGTGGACTCTCAGGCATAAAGATAACACCAATCATTAAAATGAGTGATGGTACGACTGCTAATCCTAACATCCATCGCCAAGCCTCAAAAGGAGCTAATGCATAATTGACTAGGAATGATGATAATATACCGATTGTAATCATTAATTGGTTTAATGAACTTAAAGAACCACGCGCATCAGTGGGTGCAAGTTCTGATAAGTATACAGGAACGATTGCTGTAGAACCACCCACAGCAAGTCCGATTATAAATCGACCTAATACAACGATTTCAACAGTTGGTGCTAACGCTAAAACAAGTGTGCCGACAATAAAAATAATGGAAATTATAAAAACGAGACGACGACGGCCTAACTTTTCAGATAATGGCCCGCTAAACCCTGAACCGAAAATGGCACCAAATAACATCGATGATACGACGACGCCTTGTAGTTTCGGGGTAAGTGGAATATCATTTTGTAAATACAATAATGCCCCAGAAATGACTCCCATATCATATCCATACAGTAATCCGCCTAAAGCACCAATAAAGAAAATAAACTTTTTATTGATATTCATCAGGTAACCTCCAATTGATTAAGTATGGATATAAGTATACGCTTTCAGAAATAATTCGTAAATTATAATTTTTCATTATTTGAGAATAATTTGTATTTT
>NZ_PPQF01000021.1 GCF_002901865.1 Staphylococcus agnetis | reverse complement strand
TTTTTTGAAATAATATATAAAGAGAATCGATTAAGTAAAAATAATTTTACCTAATCGATTCTCTTTTTTGGCTAGGAATTATGTCCCAGCCCCTTTTTATCTATCTCAAAGATAAATGATATTATTTTTCGATAGCTGTTACAACGCCTGATCCTACAGTACGTCCACCTTCACGGATAGAGAAACGTGTACCGTCTTCGATAGCGATTGGAGAAATTAACTCAACGTCCATTTCTACGTTATCGCCAGGCATAACCATTTCAGTACCTTCTGGTAAGTGAACAACGCCAGTTACGTCAGTAGTACGGAAATAGAATTGTGGGCGGTAGTTAGAGAAGAATGGAGTGTGACGACCACCTTCGTCTTTTGATAATACGTAAACTTCCGCTTTAAATTTAGTGTGAGGTGTGATTGAACCTGGAGCAGCTAATACTTGTCCACGTTGAACATCTTCACGAGCAACACCACGTAATAATGCACCGATGTTGTCACCAGCTTCAGCGTAGTCTAATAACTTACGGAACATTTCTACACCTGTAACAGTTGTTTTAGAAGATTCTTCAGTTAAACCGATGATTTCAACTTCTTCACCAACTTTGATTTGACCACGTTCAACACGGCCAGTTGCAACTGTACCACGACCTGTGATTGAGAATACGTCCTCAACAGGCATCATGAATGGTTTGTCAGAATCACGTTCTGGAGTTGGGATGTAGTTGTCTACAGCTTCCATTAATTCTAAGATTTTACCTTCGTATTCAGCGTCGCCTTCTAAAGCTTTTAATGCTGAACCAGCAATTACAGGAATGTCATCGCCTGGGAAGTCGTATTCAGATAATAAGTCACGAACTTCCATTTCTACTAATTCTAATAATTCTTCGTCGTCAACCATGTCAACTTTGTTTAAGAATACAACTAATGCTGGTACACCAACGTTACGTGATAAAAGGATGTGCTCACGAGTTTGTGGCATTGGACCGTCAGCAGCAGATACTACTAAGATACCGCCGTCCATTTGAGCAGCACCAGTGATCATGTTTTTAACGTAGTCAGCGTGACCTGGGCAGTCAACGTGTGCATAGTGACGTTTTTCAGTTTGGTACTCAATGTGAGACGTGTTGATTGTGATACCACGTTCTTTTTCTTCTGGAGCGTTGTCAATCATGTCGTATGATTGTGCAACTGAGTCACCGTGCTTCGCTAATACTGTAGCGATAGCAGCTGTTAATGTAGTTTTACCATGGTCAACGTGACCGATAGTACCAATATTGGCATGTTCTTTTGAGCGATCGAATTTTTCTTTAGCCATTATGAAATCTCTCCTCTTCAAATTAAGAATTAATATTTTAAATATCTCTCATGAAAGTTACTCACCTTCATGAGATAGATAATCTTTATTACCTTTATAAATCATTTTACTGAAAAAATCAATTTTAAAAGAAGGTAAAGGCTTGATAACGCCTCATGGGTCATTATCTCATAGACGGGTTGGGTAATCTATTATTCACCTTTGTTCTTTTTGATAATTTCTTCAGAGATTGATTTAGGAACCTCTGCATAGTGATCGAAGTACATTGTGTACGTACCGCGACCTTGCGTGTTAGAACGTAATGATGTTGCATAACCGAACATTTCTGAAAGTGGTACGTATGCGTTAACAACTTGAGCGTTACCACGTGGTTCCATACCGTCTACACGGCCACGACGTGCTGTAACGTCACCCATGATGTCACCCATGTACTCTTCAGGCATTTCGATTGTAACTTTCATCATTGGTTCTAAGATCACTGGGTTACATTTTTTAGCAGCTTCTTTAAGTGCTAATGATGCAGCAATTTTGAAGGCCATTTCAGATGAATCGACATCGTGGTATGAACCATCAAATAATTTTGCTTTCACATCGATTAATGGATATCCAGCTAAGACACCGTTTTCCATTGCGTCTTTAAGACCTTGTTCAACTGATGGAATGTATTCACGAGGAACGACACCACCAACGATAGCGTTTTCGAATTCGAAACCAGCACCTGTTTCGTTAGGTGTGAATTCGATGTGAACGTCACCGTATTGACCACGACCACCAGATTGACGAGAGAATTTACCTTGAACAGCAGCTGCTGATTTGAACGTTTCACGGTAAGATACCATTGGCGCACCAACGTTTGCTTCCACGTTAAATTCTTTCTTCATACGGTCAACAATGATGTCAAGGTGAAGCTCACCCATACCACCAATGATAACTTGACCAGTTTCTTCATCTGTATGCGCTTTGAATGTTGGGTCTTCTTCTTGAAGTTTCACAAGCGCTTGAGTCATTTTATCTTGGTCAGCTTTTGATTTAGGTTCTACTGATAAGTGGATAACTGGCTCTGGGAATTCCATTGACTCTAAGATGATGTCATTTTTCTCTCCACAAAGTGTGTCACCTGTACCAGTGTCTTTAAGACCTACAGCAGCTGCGATATCACCAGAATATACAGAGCTGATTTCTTCACGAGAGTTCGCGTGCATTTGTAGGATACGACCTACACGTTCACGTTTACCTTTCGTAGAGTTTTTAACATAAGAACCTGAAGTTAATGTACCTGAGTACACACGGAAGAATGTTAATTTACCAACATAAGGGTCAGTCATAACTTTAAACGCTAATGCTGCGAATTCAGCACTGTCGTCCGCTTTCGCGATAACTTCTTCTTCAGGGTTGTCAGCACGATGACCAACGATTGGCTTAACATCAAGTGGTGATGGTAAGTAATCGATAACGGCATCTAACATTAATTGAACACCTTTGTTCTTGAATGCAGTACCACATAATACTGGGTAGAATTCAACGTCAGTAGTAGCTTGACGGATAGCGTCTTTAAGCTCATCTACAGAGATTTCTTCTCCACCTAAGTATTTTTCCATTAAGTCATCGTTTGTTTCAGCTACAGCTTCGATTAATGCTTCACGCGCTTCTTCAGCACGTTCTTGCATATCTTCAGGAATATCAGTTTCCTCAATGTCTGTACCTAAGTCATTGTTATATTTGAAGCATTTCATTGTTACTAAGTCAATGATCGCTTGGAATTCATCTTCAGCACCAATTGGTAATTGGATTGGAGCTGCATTCGCTTGTAAACGGTCATGTAAAGTGCTTACAGCGTAATCGAAGTTCGCACCCATTTTGTCCATTTTGTTTACGAATACGATACGAGGAACGCCGTATGTTGTTGCTTGACGCCAAACTGTTTCAGTTTGAGGTTCAACACCTGATTGCGCATCAAGTACAGTTACCGCACCATCAAGTACACGTAATGAACGTTCAACTTCAACTGTGAAGTCTACGTGTCCAGGTGTGTCGATGATGTTAACACGGTGACCATTCCAAGCAGCTGTTGTTGCAGCTGATGTAATCGTAATACCACGGTCTTGCTCTTGCTCCATCCAGTCCATTTGTGAAGCACCTTCATGTGTTTCACCAATTTTATGGATACGTCCAGTGTAATAAAGAATACGTTCAGTAGTAGTCGTTTTACCAGCATCGATGTGGGCCATGATACCGATATTACGCGTGTTCTTTAAAGAAAAGTCTCTTCCCATGGGTATTCTTTCTCCTTCCAGAATATAGGATAATATGATCAGATATAGCTTTACCCTAAGCAAACGCATGACAAACGTTCAATATGCGATGTGCACGTTGATGGTTGCCAATGACATGTATGCTCAGGGAATAGGCGTCTATCTTACCAACGGTAGTGAGCGAATGCTTTGTTCGCTTCAGCCATTTTGTGCGTGTCTTCACGTTTCTTAACGGCACCACCAGTGTTGTTAGCAGCGTCTAAGATTTCGTTAGCTAAACGCTCTTCCATAGTTTTTTCACCACGAAGACGCGCATAGTTTACTAACCAACGTAAACCTAAAGTAGTACGACGCTCTGGACGAACTTCTACAGGTACTTGGTAGTTAGAACCACCTACACGGCGAGCTTTAACTTCAAGTACTGGCATAATGTTGTTGATCGCTTCATCGAAAACTTCCATTGCATCGCGACCTGAACGTTCTTGAACTAAGTCGAATGCAGAATAAAGAATACGTTGAGCTGTTCCACGTTTACCATCTAACATGATCTTATTGATTAATTTTGTCACTAATTTAGAGTTGTGAATTGGATCTGGTAACACATCTCTTTTAGGTACTGATCCTTTACGAGGCATAATACAAGTCCTCCCTTCCTATTATAGTATATTTATAATCTATCAGTCATTGTAACCGACGAAATTTACATTAATTTAACCTTATTTCTTAGGTTTTTTAGTTCCGTATAATGAACGTCCTTGCATACGTCCATCAACACCAGAAGTATCTAACGCACCACGTACGATATGGTAACGCACACCAGGTAAGTCTTTTACACGTCCACCACGAACAAGTACAACACTGTGCTCTTGTAAGTTGTGTCCGATACCAGGGATGTATGCGTTGATTTCAATGTTGTTTGATAAACGCACACGTGCATATTTACGTAACGCTGAGTTAGGTTTTTTAGGAGTCATAGTACCAACACGAGTACACACACCACGTTTTTGTGGAGAGTTTAACTTCGTGAATTGTTTCTTTTGACTGTTGAAACCTCTGTTTAAAGCTGGTGAGTCAGATTTCTTAGTTTTGCTTTGTCTTGGTTTACGTACTAATTGGTTAATAGTAGGCATTTATGTTTCCTCCTCTCTCGATTTTTAATCCCACACATCCAGGTGGTTCATTTTTAGATTAAATAAAATTTAGTAAGTCCTCATTGTCCTTACTAATCTCATTTGAGCAAAGCAACAACCGTTGCCTTTACGTTAATACCAACATGTTCTCCTAAAGCTTTTTGGCTTTCAAAAAACGTAATTGGTACGTTATTTTGATTGGCAAAGCTTAACACGCGCGCTAAGAGATGCACATTAACATCTTCGCCGATAATCAATTGTGATACGTTATGATTTTTCAACGCTTTGAGCGTCTGTTTCAAACCAACAACGTAGGCTTGTTTGTTTAAGCGTGTGACTTTTTCATTAGACATTTGCATATCCTCCAAAGTACTGCTTGCATCAACCTTTTCTATATTATCATCTCAATTGTATAACGTCAACAATTTTTCAATGATAAATCAAAAAAGTAAAAGGCGCAGCAATGGTCAGATCACTGCGCCTTTCAAAACATTTTATTATTCCGTCACAATGTGTTCTTGTGCGTCAATCGTTGATTTTTCTTTTTCGATATCTACTTGGCTATAACGTTTCATACCTGTACCCGCTGGAATCAGCTTACCGATAATAACGTTTTCTTTAAGACCAAGTAAGTCATCACGTTTACCTTTAATCGCAGCGTCAGTAAGTACACGCGTTGTTTCTTGGAATGATGCCGCAGATAAGAAACTTTCTGTTTCAAGTGATGCTTTTGTGATACCTAAAAGTACTGGTTTAGCCGTTGCTGGACGTTTACGTTCTTTAAATGCTTCACGGTTCGCATCTGTAAAGTGGTGGATATCCACTAATGAACCTGGTAATAATTTCGTGTCACCAGCTTCGATAATACGAACTTTACGTAACATTTGACGAACCATAACTTCAACGTGTTTGTCGTCGATTTCTACCCCTTGCATACGGTAAACTTTTTGAACTTCTTTCAGCAAGTAGGCTTCAGTTGCAGTAAGACCTGCAATTGCTAAGAAGTTTTTCGGCTCGATAGAACCTTCTGTTAAGACTTCACCACGTTCAACTGCTTGTCCGATTTCAACTTTCAAGCGTGACGTACCTGGCGCAAGGTATGAACGTGTTTCGTTCGCACCTTTAACCACGATTTCTTGTTGTCTATCTTTACCAATTGTAATGTTATCAATTGTACCTTCGATTTCTGTAATCACAGCTTGACCTTTCGGGTTACGTGCTTCAAAAATCTCTTGGATACGTGGTAAACCTTGTGTGATATCGCTACCGGCTACCCCACCAGTATGAAAGGTACGCATTGTTAACTGAGTACCTGGTTCACCGATAGATTGTGCAGCGATTGTACCCACTGCTTCACCAACTTCAACTTTTTCACCAGTTGCTAAGTTTTTACCATAACATTTTTCACATACACCGTGACGTGTGTTACATGTAAATGCTGAACGGATGTACATTTCTTCGATGCCCGCATCTGTAATTTCTTTCGCAATATCTGGTGTGATTAATTCGTCTGGACGGATAATAACTTTATCAGTCTCTGGGTGACGAATCGTTTCTTTAGCATAACGACCTTCGATACGCTCGATAAATGGTTCGATTATTTCAGTGCCTTCTTTGATATCTGAAACGAGTAAACCACGGTCTGTACCACAGTCTTCTTCACGCACGATAACATCTTGTGCCACGTCAACAAGACGACGAGTAAGGTAACCTGAGTCCGCTGTTTTAAGGGCTGTATCGGCAAGACCTTTACGCGCACCGTGAGTAGAGATGAAGTACTCTAATACGGTTAAACCTTCACGGAATGATGATGTGATTGGAAGCTCGATGATTTTACCTGATGGTGCGGCCATCAATCCACGCATACCCGCAAGTTGCGTAAAGTTAGATGCGTTACCACGGGCACCAGAGTCACTCATCATGAAGATTGGGTTTGTTTTTTCAAGTGATTGCATTAACTCTTCTTGAATTTGGTCTTTTGCATTTGTCCAAATTTCGATAACCGCATTATAGCGCTCTTCTTCAGTTAATAAACCACGGTTAAATTGTTTTTGTACGCGTTCAACAAGTTTTTCTGATTCATCAAGAATTTCTTTCTTGTCTGGTAATACCACGATGTCAGCAACACCTACAGTAATACCTGCTTTAGATGAATACTTAAATCCTAAGTCTTTCATTAAGTCAAGCATCATAGATGTATCTGTAATGCTGAAGCGATTGAACACTTCTGCGATGATGTTACCTAAGAATTTTTTGTTGAATGGTGGAACAAGTTCAGTGTTTTCAAAGTATTCCGCTAAACCGCCTTCACCAAGATCAGACGCATCAACAAAGTATTTATCTGGTGTGTTCTTCTCTAAGTTTGTCGCAGTTGGCTCATTGATATATGCAAATGAATCTGGAATGATTTCATTGAAAATCACTTTACCTACAGATGTTGTTAAAATCTTACGGTTTTGTTCTTCAGTAAATGTTGGGTTATTGAATGATGCTGCTTGAACACCAATACGTGTATGAAGATGTACATAGCCATTTGCATACGCTTTGATTACTTCATTGGCATCGTTAAATAATAAACCTGTATTTACCGCATCTTTACGTTCTAAAGTAAGGTAGTAGTTACCAAGTACCATATCCTGAGATGGTGTTACAACTGGTTTACCGTCTTTAGGGTTCAAGATGTTTTGCGCCGCAAGCATTAACATACGTGCTTCAGCTTGTGCTTCTTTTGATAAAGGTACGTGAACGGCCATTTGGTCACCGTCAAAGTCCGCGTTGTAAGCTGTCGTTACAAGTGGGTGTAGACGAATCGCACGTCCTTCAACAAGCGTTGGTTCGAACGCTTGGATACCTAATCTGTGAAGCGTAGGGGCACGGTTAAGAAGTACTGGGTGTTCAGTGATAACATCTTCTAAAACGTCCCAAACTTCATCTTCAGTACGTTCAATTTTTGTTTTCGCATTTTTAATGTTTGTTGCGATTTCACGTTGAACTAATTCTTTCATTACGAAAGGTTTGAATAATTCTAACGCCATTTCTTTAGGTAAACCACATTGGTACATTTTTAAGTTTGGACCTACCGCGATAACCGAACGACCAGAATAGTCAACACGTTTACCAAGTAAGTTTTGACGGAAACGACCTTGTTTACCTTTTAACATGTGTGAAAGTGATTTTAATGGACGGTTACCAGGACCAGTAACTGGACGACCACGGCGACCGTTATCGATTAATGCGTCAACAGCTTCTTGTAACATACGCTTTTCGTTTTGAACGATGATGCCAGGTGCACCAAGGTCTAATAAACGTTTTAAACGGTTGTTACGGTTAATGACACGACGATATAAATCGTTTAAATCACTAGTCGCAAAACGTCCACCATCTAATTGCACCATTGGACGAATTTCTGGTGGAATAATTGGAAGTACGTCTAAAATCATCCATGCAGGATTGTTGCCTGAATTACGGAATGATTCCACAACTTCTAAACGTTTGATCGCACGTGTTAAACGTTGACCTGTAGCAGATTCAAGTTCATCACGTAACATTTTTAATTCTTCATCTAAGTTGATTTCTTCTAATAAATCTTTAATCCCTTCAGCACCCATTTTTGCAGTGAATTGACCAGGGAATTTGTCATAGTACTCACGGAATTCAGCTTCTGAGAGTAATGTTTTCTTTTCTAAACCAGTTGGACCTGGATCGACCACAACGTAAGAAGCAAAATAAATGACTTCTTCTAAGGCACGTGGTGACATATCTAGCAATAAGCCCATACGACTTGGAATGCCTTTGAAATACCAAATGTGTGATACAGGTGCCGCAAGCTCAATGTGACCCATACGTTCACGACGTACTTTTGATTTTGTAACTTCAACGCCACAACGGTCACAAATCATACCTTTATAACGTACACGCTTGTACTTACCACAACTACATTCCCAGTCTTTTGTTGGTCCGAAAATACGTTCACAGAATAGACCGTCTTTTTCTGGTTTTAAAGTACGATAGTTAATTGTTTCTGGCTTTTTAACCTCACCGTATGACCAAGAACGGATTTTTTCAGGTGAAGCGAGTCCTATTTTCATGTAATGAAATTTATTTACATCAATCAAGGAGCCTACCTCCTTTATTTTAATTAGCTGTGCTAGTTGATTGATTCCTTAAAACAATGGCATACATGTGTATCGTAGGAGAAAGAAGTTGCATAGAAATCGTTATGATTCCGTCATACAACACCTTCCTCTTACGTATGTCACATGTGTTTATTTATTATAATGATGTCAGTATTATTCAGTGATATCTCTTTGTGATTCTGGAACGCTTGGTTGTTGTAAATTGACTTTGCGATCAGGCACATCGTCCTCTTCTAAGTCACGCATTTCAATTTCGTTATCTTGCTCATCCATCACTTTGACATCTAATCCTAAACTTTGAAGTTCTTTCATCAATACGCGGAATGATTCAGGAACACTTGGTCTAGAAATGTTTTCACCTTTAACGATAGATTCGTAAGTTTTCACACGACCTACAGTATCATCTGATTTGTATGTGAGGATTTCTTGTAATGTGTACGCAGCACCATATGCTTCAAGTGCCCATACCTCCATCTCACCAAATCTTTGTCCACCGAATTGTGCTTTACCACCAAGTGGTTGTTGTGTAACGAGTGAGTATGGTCCAGTTGAACGCGCATGAAGTTTATCATCAACCATGTGCGCAAGTTTCAACATGTACATAACCCCAACAGAAATACGGTTATCGAATGGTTCACCTGTTCGACCATCGTAAAGTACTGTTTTACCGTCACGTGCCATACCAGCTTCTTCAATTGTTGACCATACGTCATCATCGTTCGCACCGTCAAATACTGGTGATGCAACATGGATACCTAAGTTTTTAGCCGCCATACCTAAGTGTAGCTCTAATACTTGTCCGATGTTCATACGTGATGGTACACCAAGTGGGTTTAACATGATATCGATTGGACGTCCGTCTGGTAAATATGGCATATCTTCTTCAGGAACAATTTTAGAGATGACACCTTTGTTACCGTGACGACCACACATCTTATCCCCTACGTGAATTTTACGTTTTTGTACGATGTAAACACGTACAAGTTGGTTAACACCTGGAGATAAAGAATCATCGCCATCTTCACGGTTGAAAACTTTAACGTCTAGAACGATACCGCCTGCACCATGTGGTACACGTAATGATGTATCACGCACTTCACGTGCTTTTTCACCAAAGATAGCGTGTAATAAACGTTCTTCAGCAGTTAATTCCGTTACACCTTTAGGCGTTACTTTACCCACTAAGATGTCTCCATCTTTAACTTCAGCACCGATGTAGACGATACCACGATCATCTAAGTTTTTAAGTGCATTTTCAGATACGTTCGGAATATCACGTGTGATTTCTTCAGGTCCAAGTTTTGTATCACGTGCTTCTGATTCATATTCTTCAATATGAATAGAAGTATAAACGTCATCTTTTACAAGACGTTCACTCATGATTACGGCATCCTCATAGTTATAACCGTCCCACGTCATGAATCCAACGACAACGTTACGACCTAATGCCATTTCACCAAGTTCCATAGAAGGACCATCCGCAAGAATCTCGTTTTTCTCAACGATGTCTCCAGCAGCGATGATTGGACGTTGGTTGTAACATGTACCTGAGTTTGAACGTTTAAACTTCGCTAATGGGTAGCGGTCTAATTCGCCTTCAACTTCAGTACCGTTGTCATCTACAAGACGGCGTACAAGGATTTCACTTGATTGAACGTGTTCAACACGTCCGCGATGTTTCGCAAGTACTGCAGCACCTGAGTCACGTGCAGCGACGTGCTCCATACCTGTACCTACAAACGGTGACTCTGGGTTCAATAAAGGTACGGCTTGACGTTGCATGTTCGCACCCATTAATGCACGGTTCGAGTCATCGTTTTCTAAGAATGGGATACATGCTGTCGCCGCAGATACAACCTGCTTAGGCGATACATCCATGTAGTCCATTTTTTCTTTAGCCATTGTTGTATTGTTACCACGGAAACGACACACAATTTCGTCATCGATAAAGCGGCCATTTTCGTCTAAACGAGAATTCGCTTGGGCAACAACGTAACTATCTTCTTCATCCGCAGTTAAGTAATCAATTTGGTCTGTAATTGTATTCGTTTCAAGGTCCACTTTACGGTAAGGCGTTTCAATGAAACCAAATTCGTTGACACGCGCATAACTAGAAAGCGAGTTAATTAAACCAATGTTTGGTCCCTCTGGTGTTTCAATCGGACACATACGACCATAGTGAGAGTAGTGAACGTCACGCACTTCCATTTGTGCACGCTCACGCGTTAAACCACCAGGCCCTAATGCAGATAAACGACGTTTGTGTGTTAACTCTGCTAATGGGTTCGCTTGGTCCATGAATTGTGATAATTGAGAACTACCAAAGAACTCTTTCACTGATGCGATAACTGGGCGAATGTTGATTAATTGTTGTGGCGTAATCGATTCTGTGTCTTGAATAGACATTCTTTCACGTACCACACGTTCCATACGAGATAAACCGATACGGAATTGGTTTTGTAACAATTCACCAACTGAACGTAAACGACGGTTACCTAAGTGGTCAATATCATCCGTATAACCAATGCCGTGTAATAAGTTGAAGAAATAAGACATTGACGCAACGATATCTGCTGGCGTGATACATTTCACTTCAGAATCAGGGAATGCATTACCAATTACTGTCGTTGTACGTGCTTCATCGTCATTAGGTACATACACTTTAATAGATTGAACTTCTACAGGTTCATCTACAATGCTATTTGGAAGCTCATAGACTTGCGCGTTTGCATTAGATTCTAATACGTCCATAATTTCGTCTAATTTACGACGATCTAAGACTGTACCTTCTTCAACAACGATTTCACCAGTTTCAGTATTCACGATTGGTTCAGCTAATTTTTGATTGAATAAACGGTGTTTTAAATGTAATTTTTTATTTGCTTTATAACGTCCTACGCTAGCTAAATCGTAACGTTTAGGGTCAAAGAAGCGAGAGTATAATAAGCTCTTCGCATTTTCTACAGTTGGTGGTTCACCTGGGCGTAAACGTTCATAAATTTCAAGTAAAGCTTGTTCTGTGTTTTCTGTGCTATCTTTTTCTAATGTGTTACGTAAGTATTCGTTATCTCCTAATAAATCAATAATTTCTTGATCTGTAGAGTAACCTAATGCACGTAATAACACAGTTAATGGTAATTTACGTGTTCTATCGATACGTACGTAAACGACGTCTTTTGCATCTGTTTCGTATTCCAACCAAGCACCACGGTTAGGAATGACAGTTGCATCGTAGTTTACACGTCCATTTTTATCTAATTTTTCATTGAAGTAAACGGATGGTGAACGTACTAATTGTGATACAATAACACGCTCTGCACCATTGATGACGAAAGTGCCCGTTTCAGTCATTAATGGGAAATCTCCCATGAATACTTCTTGATCTTTCACTTCGCCAGTTTCTTTAATAATTAAACGTACTTTAACGCGTAATGGCGCTGCATAAGTCGCATCGCGGTTTTTTGATTCTTCTAAATCGTACTTCGGTTCACCTAGTCTATAATCAACAAATTCTAAAGAAAGGTTTCCTGTGAAGTCCTCAATTGGAGAAATGTCGCGAAGCATTTCTAAAAGTCCTTCTTTTAAAAACCAATCATATGATTTTGTTTGAATCTCAATTAAATTAGGTAATTCTAATACTTCTGAGATTCTTGCGTAGTTTCTACGTTTACGATGTCTTCCATATTGGACAAATTGACCTGCCAAACAGATTCACCCCTCAAAAATTGTGTGTCTCTCTAATAAAAGTGTTATGCAACAAGACAAAAAGAAAACGGTTGTTCACGATACGATGACACCATTTTCTATTCTAATTGCGTATTTATGAAATGTTACAATGAAACTTTAGCGGTAAAAGTACACACTTATTGAACATAATTTTTTCATCTTAATACTTTATCATAAAAAAAGGTTTAAATCAACCCTTAATACTCTTCAAAATGTGATACCCTTTACTGTTTTTAATAGATGCGACATTACCAAAAACAGCTTCCATTTTCTTTTTCGCAGATGGCATACCTTGCTTTTTCTGAATTACCACATATAATGCACCTTCAGGTTTCAAACATTGAAAGGCATCTTCTAAAATTTGATGTACCACTTGCTTACCAGCGCGAATTGGTGGATTAGTCAATATATAATCTGCTTGATTCGCAGCAATGACAGATAAACCATCACTTTCCTGCACTGTAACATTACGGATATCATTGTGTTTTGCATTTTTCTCGACGAGTGACAACGCGCGATGATTAACATCGAGCATGGTAATTTGGTCATGCGGCGCTACTTTAGCAAGCATCAAACCAATCGGACCATAGCCACAGCCTACATCAATAATATGTTTTACCTCACCCGGTGGATGTGCATTGAGAAATGTTCGGATTAATAAATCTGATCCAAAATCCACACGATCTCTAGAAAATACGCCAGCATCAGTCGTTAAAGTTAACTGATGGTGTCCTGTGTCATAAGTGATGGTTTGCTCATTTGTTTCACTATCTGGATGTGAATCATAGTAATGACTCATCGCATTCACACCTTTTTATATAATATTGATAAAACCCGCTATTCACATGAAATAGCGGGTTTTCACTTATCAAAAGAATTATTTTAATTCTACTGAAGCGCCAACTTCTTCTAATTGTTCTTTAAGTTTTTCAGCTTCTTCTTTTGGTAAACCTTCTTTGATTACGCTTGGAGCGCCGTCAACTAATTCTTTAGCGTCTTTTAAGCCTAAGCCAGTAGCTTCTTTAACTGCTTTAACAACTTTGATTTTTGATGAACCAGCTGAAGTTAACTCAACGTCAAATTCAGTTTTTTCTGCTGCTGCGTCTCCGCCTGCTGCACCTGCTGCTGCAACTGGTGCTGCTGCAGTTACACCAAATTCTTCTTCAATTGCTTTTACTAAGTCGTTTAATTCTAAAACTGACATTTCTTTAATTGCTTCAATGATTTGTTCATGATTAGCCATTTTTATATTCCTCCATTATTTTAAAAATTAGTTTTTACTTTACGTAAATTAGATTATTCTGCGTTTTCTTCTTTGCTTTCACCAACAGCTTTAACTGCATAAGCGAAGTTGCGCATTGGTGCTTGTAATACTGATAATAGCATAGAAACAAGACCTTCGTGTGATGGTAAAGAACCCACTGTCTTAACTTGTTCAGCTGAGATAACGCTTCCTTCCATAACACCTGTTTTGATTTCTAAAGCTTCGTGTTCTTTTGCAAATCCAGCGATAACTTTTGCTGGTGCAACAACATCTTCAGTTGTGAACGCTACAGCAGTAGGACCTGCTAAGTACTCATCTAAACCTTCGATACCGGCTTTTTCAGCTGCACGACGTAACATCGTGTTTTTGTACACTTTGTATTGTACACCTGCTTCACGTAATTGCTTACGTAATTCAGTAACTTCAGCTACTGTTAAACCACGGTAGTCAACGAAAACTGTAGAAACAGAACTTTTAAGTTGTTCAGAGATTTCATCAACATGTTGTTTTTTAGCTTCAATAATTCCAGACATTTAGACACCTCCATCAAATTATTTGGTGCTTTGTATATTTGTTTGATAACAAATAAAAAAGCACTTTTTACCCACAGCAAAAAGTGCTTGAATGTTTTCACGTTCAAGTCAATTTTAGCCTCGGTAGGATCTTGTATTAAGTTCTCAATGAACTCCTACTGTCTTAGGTAAAATATACAACATATATAAATATAACGGCTTTTGTGTAAATAGTCAACCGTTATTTTATGAATTCAACCAAAAATTTAGCGAGATACAGTCACGGCATCTCGCTACATCTATCGTTGTAAAGATTAGTTTAATTTAAAGCTAGAAGTATCTACTTTAATACCAGGACCCATCGTAGTTGTTACAGCTACAGATTTGAAGTACGTACCTTTAGCTGAAGATGGTTTAGCTTTCGCTAATACATCTTGTAATGTTTTGAAGTTATCAACTAATTTCTCAGTATCGAATGATACTTTACCAATTGAAGCGTGGATGATACCTGCTTTTTCAGCACGGTATTCAACTTTACCAGCTTTGATTTCTTCAACAGCTTTTTTAACGTCCATTGTTACTGTACCTGTTTTAGGGTTAGGCATTAAACCTTTAGGTCCTAATACACGACCTAATTTACCAACTTCGCCCATCATATCTGGTGTAGCAACGACTACGTCGAAGTCGAACCAACCTTGTTGGATTTTGTTAACATATTCAGCATCGCCAACATAGTCAGCACCTGCTGCTTCTGCTTCTGCAATTTTATCGCCTTTAGCGAATACTAATACACGTTGTGTTTTACCAGTACCGTGTGGTAATACTACTGCGCCACGGATTTGTTGGTCGTTTTTACGTGTATCGATACCTAAACGGAATGCTACTTCAACTGAAGCATCGAAGTTAGCAACGCTTGTTTCTTTAGCTAAGTTGATTGCTTCTTCTACTGAGTAGAATGCTTGACGGTCAACTTTACTTAAAGCTTCTTGATACTTTTTACCTTTTTTAGCCATCGTTTTTTCCTCCTTTAGTGGTTTTAGCGGAATGTCCTCCCACGTTGGGAGCGGGTCAGAAATCAATTTATGATTCAATTTCTGAGTCCCGCCCCTCGAGCGTAGATAAACAGTTATTTTAATCTTTTATCTACAAGTGTCATCATTCAATAAATGATACTCAAATGCATCATTAATGTTCTTGTTTGCTTTATGGTCATTAATTACGAGAATTACTCAACAATGATACCCATGCTACGTGCAGTACCTTCAACGATACGCATAGCCGCTTCTTCGTCAGCAGCGTTTAAGTCAGGCATTTTAGTGTTAGCAATTTCACGTACTTGATCTTTAGTTACTGTAGCAACTTTGTTTTTGTTTGGTTCACCAGAACCTTTTTCAATACCAGCTGCTTTTTTAAGTAATACTGCTGCAGGTGGTGTTTTAGTGATGAATGTAAATGAACGATCTTCATAAACATAAATCTCAACCGGAATAATTAAACCTGCTTGTTCTTGCGTACGTGCATTGAATTCCTTAGTGAAAGCCATAATGTTCACACCGGCTTGACCTAATGCAGGACCAACTGGTGGTGCTGGGTTTGCTTTACCTGCAGGAATTTGTAATTTAACTACTTTTTCTACTTTTTTAGCCACGATGTGCACCTCCTTGATATCGTGATGTGGTCACAGGGCTCAATTTTGCCCTCCCACTCATTTAACATTTCGTGACGAAATGTAGCGCTATTTACGCGCGACTTCGTTATTATAACATTTGTAATTTTACTTGACAACAAAAATTTTTAAGTTTCACAAAACCACACCAAAGTACGCATTGTTACCCTTTTAAATTCTGTTGCATAGACGCGATAGCGAGATGGACGTTAATCATCAACAATTTTATTTTCATTTGATATGCTATGATGTATGCTCAAAACTACAATAGATAGAAAAAGAGGTGAAACTTTACGTTCCACCCCGCGTCACATTATAATTTTTCGATTTGATCAAATTCTACTTCTACTGGTGTTTCACGACCAAACATGTCCACCAATACTGTAAGCTTAAATTTATTCATTTCAATTTCATCAATTTCGCCCACTTGGTTTGCGAATGGGCCAGAAGTAATACGAACTTGTTCGCCTAATTCCACTTCTACATCGATTGTTTTTTCTTTCATACCCATTTGCTTTAAAATAAAGCGTGCTTCTTCAGGTAATAATGGGTTTGGTTTTGAGCCTGCACCTGCTGAACCAACAAACCCAGTCACGCCTGGCGTATTACGTACAACGTACCATGATTCATCTGTCATAATTAATTCAACTAAAACGTAGCCAGGGAACGTTTTTTTCATTTGTTTTTTCGCTTTGCCATCTTTAACTTGTGTTTCCTCTTCTTCAGGAATCACAACTCTAAAAATTTGCTCAGTCATGTTCATTGATTCAACACGTTTTTCTAAATTCTTTTTGACTTTGTTTTCGTAACCTGAGTAGGTATGAACGGCATACCAACGTTTAGCCCCTAACTCTTCAGACATGCTGACAACTCCTCATTTCTATTTTATCATTTCAATTATTTGGCCGATTCCAATATCTAGACCCCAGAAGAATACTAAGAAAAAGATTACTGTAAACACGACAATCGTCGTATATTTCACAAGTTCCGGACCAGTAGGCCAACTTGTTTTTTCCATTTCAGTTTTAACGCCTTGGAAGAAGTTTTCTTTTTTAGCCATTCGGATTCCCTCCAATTTTTAAATTATAATCGCATTTGTAACATTACTTTATAACGCTTTTAAGTCCATTACATCATTTCGACTCTTTATGTAATGTATGCATCTGGCATGTGGCACAGAATTTTTTAAGCGCTAGTCGTGTCGTATGTTGGTTTGATTTCGGTACGTGATAATTACGCATTCCACATTTTTCACAATTGAGCGGTACTTTTTTCACATGAACTCACCTTACTCCTATAATACCAGTTTACTATACATAAGATTGTGTCCAATTGTCAAACGCCATTTCTTTACTATCATGAGAAGCATTTACTCACTTTGTTTTAACATATGCAACTTTCGTCTAAGTCTATAAATTGCATTGTAAACCCGTTTTACTGGTACATTGAGTTGTTGTGCAATTTCATTTGGGACCCATTCATCAATTAAATAATAAAGCACTTTGAGTTCAAATGCGCTTAACGTTTGCGCTGAATTTTTAACATCTTCTAAGCATTCATTAAGCGTTAGCGTCATATGGTGACGATACGTTTGCTGATGATATTGCATCGAAACGTCCTCAATCATATGTGAAATGAACGATTGATAATACACACGTTTACGACGATGATCCATCTTTTTATAGAAAAGCGTTTTATTAATGTAATGTTCTAATGGAATATTCATATGAAAATCAGGCTGACATACTTTTTGATAAATCGACCAAATCCACTCTTGAACGATATCTTCAAAATCTTGCGGGGTGATGCGAAAGTCTCGCAGAACGACCTGCGCACATCGGCGCACCACCGCTATCAATTCTCGTAATGCGTCGGGACGATGGGCTTTGAGCTCTTTAATCAATTGCTGGCGTTCAACTTCACTGATAGGATTTAAAGTCATTAACGTTCCTCGCCTTTCACTCGATTTGCCTCATCATACCGAGTGAAGACCTTTTGAATCAAGGCGAGAAATTAACGCTTTTTGGATTGACCACGTCTAATTTTTTCAAATTCTGACAATACATCATCTGATAATTGAATACGCGTTCTAGGTTTACGCGCTTTAAACGATGACATTGATTGTGAAACGTGATTTTCGTTTTCTTTTAGGTCACGCCACATTTCTCTTGAGGACATGCGGTAGGCGCCTGTACCAAATATTGCATGTTGTTCACTCATATCACTTGTCACAACAGTAATATGCGTCGTGTATTTGTTGTAGATATTATAAACATAACGTTCAATAAAACTATCTGCCGTTTCGTTTTCTTTCGTGAAAATAACGTTTACCCCGTGATAAACCGTCTCGGTTTGGGGTGTATCCGTATCATAGGCATCAAATACACAAATCACTTTGCCCTTTATGTGTGCATTGTAATTTGAAATCGCAATGAGCAATTGTTCTCTTGCTTCTTCTAAATTTTCTTTCGCATAGCGACTTAACTCAGGGGATTGACCAATCATGTTATAGCCGTCAATAATCACATAATAATCAATCATTATGCGTTGTCACCACCAATGGGCGTGCGTTTACGTAACACTTCATACATTAATAAGCTCGCTGCGACAGAGGCATTTAAACTATTCACATGACCCACCATAGGTATTTTAATGTAAAAATCACACTTATCTTTGACGCGCTTACTCATCCCTTGTCCTTCACTACCAATGACCAATGCTAGAGGCATATCCGCTTGCATGTTACGGTAATCCGTCGCATTATTCGCTTCGGCACCTGCCACCCAGTAACCTTGGTCTTTCAACGTATCAATGGTTTGTGATAAATTCGTCACACGTATGACTGGGACGTGTTGAATCGCACCTGTAGATGCTTTAGCAACTGTTTGCGTTAACGCCACCGAACGTCTTTTTGGAATGATAATGCCATCTACACCAGTTGCATCCGCCGTTCTTAAAATCGATCCTAAGTTATGCGGATCTTCTAGACCATCTAAAATAATGACCGTTGATAACGTCTCTTTTTGCGCTTGTTTAGCCAAGAAATCATCTAATGCTACATATTCATATGGTGCAACATACGCAGCTACACCTTGATGAGGCGCATTCGCAATTTGATCTAATTTTGATTTAGGAACCGTTTGTACAACCAGTTTTTGAGATTTTGCAGAATTTAAAATATCTTCAATCTGTTGCTTTTTTACGCCTTCTTGAATGAGCACTTTGTTAATGGCGTGCCCTGTTTGAATCGCTTCTCTTACTGCATGGCGTCCTACAATCACTTCAGTTTCCAATGTACTCAACTCCTTTCTTCAACGATTAATACGATTTTATTTAATAAAGCTGTGACGCGTTCATGTTGACCATCTAAATATAAATAGCCGATGACCGCTTCTAATGCTGAACTTTTACGATATGTTTGAATATCTGTATTTTTTGCTTTCGTATAACTTTTAGCATTACGACCGCGCTTTAAAACGTCTAATTCTGCTTCTGTAAACCAATCACCAGCTAGTAGTACCTCTAACGTCGCTGCTTGACTTTTAGCAGATACAAAACGTGTTGCTGCTTGATGTAGCCGGTTCGGTTTGCTTTGTTGTTTCAAGATGATATGCGTCCGTACATGCTGATCTAACACCGCATCACCAACATAAGCTAAGGATAATGGATTTAACAATTTAGCGTTTAACGATTTATCCACGTTTATATCTCACACCTTGTGGCGTATCCTCTAAGATGATATTTTGCGCCTTTAATTGATCGCGAATTTCATCGGCACGTGCAAAATTCTTTGCTTTTCGCGCTTCATTACGTTCTTCAATTAGTTTCTCAATCTCTTCATCTAATAATGCGTTCGCATTTCGAGATACTAATGGTACGCCTAACACATCACTAAAAATTTCAAAAACTTCTTTGAAACGTGCAATCACTTTTGTAGATGTTTGATTTTCAAGTAAATATTTATTCGCTAATTTGACTAAATCATACCAAGCCGTAATCGCATTCGCTGTATTAAAATCATCGTCCATCACTTTTTCAAATTGAGCTAACGTTGCTTCAATTTGTTCTAAAAATTGATGACCTTCTGTTAAGTCTGTGGCAATGGTTTCGCGCTCAGTGAGTGACTGGTAACTATTACGAATGCGCTCTAAACCACTACGCGCTGCTTCAACCAATTCGATATTGTAATTGATTGGACTACGATAATGTACACTAATCATGAAGAAACGTAAGACATCTGGGTCAACTTCTTTAATGATGTCATGCACTAAAATAAAGTTACCAAGTGATTTACTCATTTTTTCATTATCGATATTGATAAAGCCGTTATGCATCCAATAGTTGGCAAAAGGAGCATGGTTGTGGGCTTCAGATTGTGCAATTTCATTCTCATGATGTGGAAATTGTAAATCACTGCCTCCTGCGTGAATGTCAATGGTTGGACCTAATTTTTCAAAAGCCATAACAGAACATTCGATGTGCCAGCCCGGACGACCTTCTCCGAATGGACTTTCCCAACTGATTTCACCTGGTTTTGCCTTTTTCCATAACGTGAAATCTAATGCGTCTTCTTTTTGTTCACCTTGTTCAATACGCGCGCCCACTTTTAAATCATTTAAAGATTGGTGACTGAGTTTACCGTAATCTTCAAATTTACGCGTGCGGAAATACACATCTCCGCCACTTTCATAGGCATACCCTTGGTCTACTAAATTCTTAATAAATTTAATGATATCATCCATGTGGTCCATGACGCGTGGGTTGGATGTTGCTCTTTTTATATTTAACGCTTCTGTGTCCTCATGAAATGCTTTAATATAACGATCTGCAATTTCAGGTACGGTTTCACCTAATTCTTGTGAGCGTTTGATTAATTTGTCATCTACGTCAGTGAAGTTTGAAACATAATCAACCTCGTACCCTTTATATTCAAAGTAGCGACGCACAACATCATAATTGATAGCAGGCCTCGCATTTCCGATATGAATATAGTTATATACGGTTGGGCCGCAGACATACATTTTTACTTTTCCAGGTTCTAAAGGTTTAAACGGTTCTTTTTGACGTGTCAGTGTATTATATAATGTAATCATCTTTGATCTCTCCATTTTTAGTTTGTTCCAATTGTCGCTCAAGTTGCTTTAGTTGTTCATAAATCGGGTCAGGTAAATTGAGGTGGTCAAACGTTTTACCAATGCGTTGGCCATCTTGACGGACAATACGTCCAGGTATACCTACCACTGTTGTGTAACTCGGTACATCTCTTAATACGACTGAATTCGCACCAATATTGACGTTTGAAGCAATTTTTATATTCCCCAACACTTTCGAACCTGCTGCGATCAAAACATTGTCCCCAATATCTGGATGACGTTTGCCTTTTTCTTTTCCAGTACCTCCAAGTGTCACACCTTGATAAATCGTCACGTTATCACCAATCGTACATGTTTCACCAATCACCACACCCATGCCGTGATCGATAAATAAACGGCGCCCTATTTTAGCGCCAGGGTGTATTTCAATGCCGGTAAAAAACCGTGAAATCTGAGAAATCGTCCGCGCTAACGTATAGTGTTTTTTATTGTAAAGACGATGTGCGATTAAATGGGACCATACGGCATGTAATCCAGCATACGTGGTAATGACTTCAAACGTAGAGCGTGCTGCGGGGTCTTGTTCAAAAACCATCTTTACATCATCCATTATTCTTTTTATCACAGCAAATCCTCCTTTAAAAATAAAAACACCCCTAACAAATGTCAGAGGTGCTTGTGCACGGTTCCACTCTTAATTAGTACATGCTATTCATGTACTCACTTTTAGAAATTATTCAACTACATCCATAAAGGTGCATTCAACAAAATTCGTGGTGTACTCGCAGCGTCCGTACACTCTCTGAAACACAACATTTGCTTACTTATCCTTTATGTTTAAAATCACTCTAATCGTATGCTATTTGTACATTGATTGCAAGTTAAAAAACTTACACATCTATGAAACCATGTTATTGTCTATTTGGACAAATAAAAGCTTTACAATAATTGTTTTAAACGCGTTAACACTTTCTCTTTACCTAATACTTCCATTGTATTTGGTAATTCCGGACCATGCATTTGACCAGTCACGGCCACACGAATTGGCATAAAGAGTTGTTTCCCTTTTATACCTGTTTCTTTTTGTACAGCTTTAATCGTCTTCTTAATGTCAGCTGCTTCAAACGGTTCTAATACCTCAAGTTTGCTATACAATGCGCGCATTAATTCAGGCACTTGTTCGCCATTCAATACTTCTTGAGACGCTTCATCTAACTCTTTCTCATCTCGGAAGAACAATTCTGATAAAGGTACGATTTCGCCTGCATAACTCATTTGCTCTTGATACAATGCTACGAGCTTACGTCCCCAATCTAACTCAGCTTCAGAAGGAGATTCTGGTAATAAACCTGCTTTAATCATATGCGGTAATGTCATTTCGAATACCGTATCTGTATCCTTTTCTTTCATATATTGGTTGTTTATCCATTCTAACTTTTGTTTATCGAAAAAGGCAGGGGATTTTGATAAACGTTTCTCAGTGAAAATCTTAATAAATTCATCCTTACTAAAGATTTCTTCTTCACCTTCAGGAGACCAACCTAACAAACCAATAAAATTAAATAAAGCTTCTGGTAAATAGCCTAAATCACGATATTGTTCTATGAACTGTAAAATTTGACCATCACGTTTACTTAATTTTTTACGTTGCTCATTAACAATCAATGTCATATGTCCAAAACGTGGTGGTTCCCAACCAAATGCCTCGTAAATCATTAATTGTTTAGGCGTGTTAGAGATGTGATCATCTCCGCGAATAACGTCTGAGATTTCCATATAATGATCATCGACAGCAACCGCAAAGTTGTATGTTGGAATACCATCTTTTTTAACGATAACCCAATCGCCAAAATTATCAGATTCAAATGAAACATCGCCTTTAACCATATCCTCAAATCGATATGTTTTATTTTGAGGTACACGGAAACGAATAGACGGCTTTCGTCCTTCCGCTTCAAATTGTTGACGCTCTTCTTCAGTTAAATGCGCATGTTGACCGCCATAACGTGGCATTTCTCCGCGTGCAATTTGCGCTTCACGTTCTGCTTCTAATTCTTCTTCAGTCATATAACATTTATACGCTTTATCTTCAGCTAATAATTGATCAATTAACGGTTGATAAATGTGGCCACGTTCAGATTGGCGGTAAGGACCGTAGCCTTTATCTTGATCTACAGATTCATCCCAGTCTAATCCTAACCATTTTAAGTTATCAAACTGAGACGTTTCGCCATCTTCTAAATTACGTTTCGTATCAGTATCTTCAATACGAATCACAAAGTCTCCATCATAATGTTTAGCGAATAAATAGTTAAATAATGCAGTACGTGCATTACCAATATGCAAATAGCCTGTTGGACTTGGTGCATATCTTACTCTTACTCGGTTACTCATCTTGTTCACTCCTGTTTTCATTTTCAATATTTCTATTATAGCATGTGACACCGAAACTAAAATCTAAAATTTTATAAATTTAAGCGCACTATTTTTGTGTCAAAGAGACAATGGCTTGTGCTGCGATACCTTCTTCACGCCCTGTAAATCCTAGCTTTTCGCTCGTAGTCGCCTTAACATTAACGCGCCCAATCTCCACTTCGAATAAATCTGCAATCACTTGACGCATCGTATCGATGTGCGGTCGGAATTTAGGTTTTTCGGCAATAATAGTTGCATCAACATTATTCATGATGAAACCTTCTTTTTTTACTGCAGCATAAGCCTCAACAAGTAATTGTTTTGAATCCGCATCTTTAAATGCTGGATCCGTGTCTGGGAACAACTTACCAATATCTCCTAAAGCACATGCACCTAACATCGCATCTGTAATCGCATGTAATAACACATCCGCATCGCTATGCCCTTTGAGTCCTTTCGTATGGGGTACTTCAATTCCACCAATGATCAATGGTCTATGTGCATCAAACGCATGTACATCATAACCTAACCCTACTCTAAACATGTTGATTTCTCCTTTTCTCTAAAAATGCGCGACCGACCCATAAGTCCTCTTCAGTCGTTATTTTTATATTGTCATATTCTCCTTCAACAATATGTACAGTTTGTCCTGCATATTCTAATAGCGACGCATCGTCTGTCCCTTCAAAATGCTCTTGGTATGCCTTGTCATACGCTTTCATCAACCTATCATATCTTGCACCTTGAGGTGTTTGCACTTGCCACAATAACGCACGATTTAAAGTTTGAACAACCTTGCCTCTTTCAGCGACTTTAATCGTATCTTTCGCTTTCACACCGACTATAGCTGCACCATACTCACGAACACCCTCACTTAATTGACGGATGATGTGATGTGAGATAAAAGGACGTGCCCCATCATGAACAAACACAACATCTTGAGCATCAATATGACATTGTTTAAGCACATTATAAATACTTTCTTGACGAGTATCGCCGCCATCTACAATCGCCTTAATTTTATCAAACTGCGCACAAATGGCCGTCATACGCTCACGGTCTCTAGGATGAATCGCTAAATAAATTCCTTTACACGCTGCATCCGATTGAAAAGCTGTAAGCGTATGTTCAAGTATTGTCATCGTTTCTAATTTAATGAACAACTTATTAAATTCACGTTTCATACGTGTACCTTTACCTGCTGCTGGAATAATAACGTGATAACTTTGCATGCTTATTCCTCCACCTTTTTAGCAAAAATAATACGACCTGACGCAGTTTGGAGCATACTAATCACTTCTAATTTTAAAGTTTCATGGATATGTTGTTTCGCATCATCAACCACAACCATCGTGCCATCTTCAAAATACCCTACCCCTTGACCAGGTTCCTTACCAACTTTTGTGATCATCAATTCAAAACGATCACCTTGATGTACTTCTGGTTTTATCGCATCAGATAAATCATTTACATTGAGTACTTTAATATCTTGAATCGCACAAACCCGATTTAAATTGTAATCCGTTGTAATAACATGCGCACGAAAGTGTTGCGCTAACTTCACAATGAGGTCATCAATATCATGATGACTTTTTTGAGGATAAATGATACGCGTCGGGTGTTTGGAGTCATGTATCGCATTTAAAATTTCTAAACCTCTACGCCCTTTATCGCGTTTAATACTGTCATTGGCATCGGCAACGACTTGAAGTTCATTGATGACGCCTTGAGGAATTAAAATCTCGCCATCAATAAAGCCTGCTTCCATAATTTTATAGATGCGTCCATCAATAATGGCACTAGTGTCAATGATTTTAGGCACTGCATTTCGAGCGTTAATGGACATTGAACGCGCCATGTTTTCTGGTAAAAACAGAAGCATTTCGTCACGTTTTTTCAAACCAAATTGAAACCCGAGGTAACCGAGTAATAACGTAATGATGAGCGGTACAATGCGATTGATAAAATTCGTACCGATAAATTCTAAAATAAATGAAATCATGACTGAAATTGTTAATCCTGTAAACAATCCTATTGTTGCGAAAATGATCTCTATTGCACTGTAACTTAAAATAAATTGTTCTATATTTTTCAGCATATTGGCGATGCGCGGTATAAACCAACCAAATATAAGAAAGAAAACGACCATACCAATAAATGCTGTCACATAATTATTATCCAGAATAGGTGGATGATTGACATGAAAATCAACGAGTAACTCAGGAATTAAAAATATTCCTACTACACTGCCAATAATCATATACGAGATAACCACTAGAAATTTCACAAAGTCCATTCTAAGCCTCCTTTTTTATCTTTGTTTTAAGGCATGCTTTAATGCTTCATTTGTTGAAGACACACCGATTACTTCTATATTTTCTGGGAATGTCCACCCACCGATATTGGTTTTCGGAATAATGACGCGTTTGAATCCCAACTTTGCCGCTTCTTGAACCCTTTGTTCAATACGGGAGACTCTGCGCACTTCCCCGGTTAAACCTACTTCACCTATAAAACAATCTAATCCATCAACAGCTTGATCTTTAAAACTTGAAGCTGTCGCAATAATGATACCTAAATCAACAGCGGGTTCACTTAATTTGACACCACCTGCTACTTTAATATATGCATCTTGTTGCTGGAGTAAATACCCTTCTTTTTTCTCTAAAACAGCCATTAACAAACTTAGGCGATTATGATCTATACCTGTAGCCATTCGTCTAGGATTGTTAAAAGTTGTTGGTGTGACTAGAGATTGCACTTCAATCAGTAACGGACGGGTTCCTTCCATTGTTGCCACAATCGTAGAACCTGGTACATTTGTAGAGCGTTCTTCTAAAAACATTTCAGACGGATTCGGCACGCTTTTTAAACCCGATTGTTTCATTTCAAATATTCCCATTTCATTTGTAGAACCAAACCGATTCTTCACCGCACGCAAAATGCGATATGCATGATGTGCATCGCCTTCAAAATAGAGCACAGTATCCACCATATGTTCTAACAATCGAGGACCCGCAATTTGGCCTTCTTTCGTAACATGTCCAACGATAAATGTAGCGATATTCATTTGTTTGGCAATATGCATGAGGCTTTGTGTACTCTCCCTCACTTGAGATACTGATCCCGGCGCAGAACTAATTTCTGGATGATAGATGGTTTGAATGGAATCCACAACGATTAACTCAGGTTCCACTTTTTTTACTGCATCATGAATGACTTCAAGATCCGTTTCTGCAAACACATTGAGTGCACTAGCATCTTCATCTAAACGATCGGCGCGTAGTTTCGTTTGATTTAGCGATTCTTCACCGGTAATATAAAGTACTTTCTTAGTTTTAGATAACGCAGCACACATTTGAAGGAGGAGTGTTGATTTACCGATACCTGGATCGCCGCCGATGAGTACAAGAGAACCTTGAACAATTCCGCCTCCAAGCACACGGTTAAATTCTTCACTTTTAGTAAGAATACGTGGTGTCTGTTCATTTTTAATTTCATTTAATGTTTGCACTTTAGCATGTGTTTTTTGCGCACGCACGCCATGTTTAGGGTGAGCTGTTTTTTGTTCCAATGATTCTTCCATTGAATTCCATGCACCGCAATTTGGGCATTTCCCCATCCATTTTGGAGACTGGTATCCGCATGCAGTACACTCAAATGTAATCTTTTTTTTGGCCACGTTGTCGCCTCCTTATTTAGCTATAACAAATCTATTTTATACTTGTCCCCGCAATCTGACAAATGAAGTATCTAAAAAATTAGGAATCTAAGCACCCTATTTGCATTAACCTTCCTCACACACTGATATCATGGCACACATTAAACAAAAGAGGCTAGAACACGACCTACATGTTCTAACCTCTATCTGTTTAACTAACGATTAAGACGTAACTTCATTTTTATCTTCTGTTGATGTGTCACGGTCTTGAATGTCATATTGGAAGGATTTTCCATCATAATCCACCGTCACATCTTTTCCATCTAATTCTTTACCTTCTAAAATCAATTCACTTAAGTTATCTTCAACTGTTTTTTGAATCGCACGAATAAGTGGTCGTGCCCCATATTCCGGATCATAGCCTTCAGAAGCAATTTGATTTTTAGCAGCATCCGTAACTTTAATATTGATGTTTTGTTCAGATAAACGTGTCGTTAATTTGTTTACCATCATTGTTACAATTTCTTTTAATTCTTCTTGGCTTAATTTATGGAAGACAATCGTATCATCAACACGGTTTAAAAATTCTGGGCGGAATGCATTTTTTAATTCTTTCATCATTGTTTTACGAATCGTTTCGTAATCTTCACCGCCACCTTGACCACCGAATCCGGCAAAACGTTGATCTTGAAGTTCTTGTGCGCCGACATTGGATGTCATAATGATAACTGTGTTTCTAAAATCAACACGACGTCCTTTTGTATCTGTAAGATGTCCGTCATCTAAAACTTGTAACAAAATGTTAAAGACATCTGGATGTGCTTTTTCAATTTCATCAAATAAGATAACTGAATACGGTTTACGACGTACTTTTTCAGTCAGCTGTCCACCATCATCATGTCCTACATATCCTGGAGGTGCTCCGACTAATCGACTTACAGCGTGTTTTTCCATGAACTCACTCATATCAACACGAATCATCGCATCTTCTTCACCAAACATTGTCTCAGCTAAGGCACGCGCAAGTTCTGTTTTACCCACACCAGTAGGCCCTAAGAAGATAAAGCTACCGATTGGACGCTTCGGATCTTTAAGACCTGCACGTGCACGACGTACTGCTTTAGAGATTGCAGTAACGGCGTCTTTTTGACCAATCACGCGTTCATGAAGTGTGTCTTCGAGGTGGAGTAAGCGTTCTGATTCCGTCTCATTTAAGCGTGTTAACGGAATACCTGTCCAACCTGCAATAACTTCAGAAATATCTTCAGCATTTAACGTTGTATGTTGACCACCTTGGTTGTTTTTCCATTCGTTTTTCGCTTCTTCATATTGTGTTTCTAGTTTTGTTTGTTTATCACGTAAATTCGCTGCATTTTCGAATTCTTGTGCGTGTACAGCTGCATCTTTTTCTTTTTTCACTTGTTCAATTTGTTGCTCAATTTCTTTTAAATTGGTAGGTGTTGTGTGGTGGCGTAAACGTACTTTAGAACTTGCTTCATCGATTAAATCGATGGCTTTATCAGGTAAGAAACGATCTTGTACATAGCGATCACTTAATTTCGCTGCCGCTTCAATCGCTTCATCCGAGATATTGATGCGATGATGTGCTTCATAGCGGTCACGTAAACCTTTTAAAATTTTAATCGTGTCTTCAACACTTGGTTCATCAACTTGAACGGGTTGGAAACGACGTTCTAAAGCTGCATCTTTTTCAATATGTTTACGGTACTCATCTAACGTTGTAGCACCGATACATTGTAATTCACCACGCGCAAGTGCAGGTTTTAAAATGTTAGAGGCATCAATAGCACCTTCAGCACCACCCGCGCCAATTAACGTGTGCAATTCGTCAATAAATAAAATGACATTGCCTGCTTGATGAATTTCTTCCATGACTTTTTTCAAACGTTCTTCAAATTCACCGCGATATTTCGTACCCGCTACAACTGTCCCCATATCTAAAGACATGACACGTTTGTCTTTTAACGTTTCAGGCACTTCATTATTCACAATCGCTTGCGCAAGGCCTTCTGCAATTGCAGTTTTACCCACACCAGGTTCACCAATAAGCACTGGATTGTTTTTCGTACGACGACTTAATACTTCAATGACACGTGTAATCTCTTTCGTACGCCCAACGACAGGGTCTAGCGTACCGTCTTTAGCAATGACTGTTAAATCACGGGCCAAACCATCTAATGTCGGTGTATTATTAGATTTAGTCGCTTGTGCATTTTTGTTGGACATCTCAGGATTACCTAACGCTTTCACAACTTGCGCGCGCGCTTTCGTAATATTTAAATCTAAATTCGCAAAAACACGTGCCGCAACACCTTCATTTTCACGGATTAATCCAAGTAAAATATGTTCTGTGCCTACAAAGTTATGTTGTAATTTGCGTGCTTCATCCATTGAAAGCTCAATTACTTTTTTAGCTCTAGGCGTGTAATGAAGCGTTCCCATACTATCCTGACCGTGGCCAATCAATTTTTCAACTTCAGCTACTACTTTTTCTTCAGTTATATCAAAGCTTTCTAAAACTTTAGCTGCTATGCCTTCTGGTTCTTTCATTAAACCAAGTAATAAATGTTCTGTTCCAATATTTGAATGATTCAGTCGAATTGCTTCTTCTTGCGCATGTGCTAACACGCGTTGCGCACGTTCTGTAAGTCTTCCAAATAACATAATCGAACCTCCTTATATGTGTGTTCGTAATATTTCTGCTCTTTTAGCTTCTATAGATTGTGTTTCATCATCATCGATGAGAAATGGAGATTGAATGGCAATCATTAATTCATCAAATTGAAAATCGTTCATATCTAAAATGCCTAAATCAACACCAAGTTTAATGTCGCTCAAACGATATGATGCTTCTTCTACTGAAATTAACTGACTGTATTTTAAAATACCTAATGAGCGATAAATACGGTCGAGTGTTTCGGTTTCTTTGTGCGTGTGTAAACGCGTTCTAAATTCTAATTCTTCACTAATAATTTGTTGTACGAGTTCTGTTAAAGCTTCGATGATTTCTTGTTCACTTTTGCCGAGTGTCAGTTGATTTGAAACTTGGTACACATGGCCATACACTTGTGAGCCTTCACCGTAAATACCTCGAATTGTAAAACCAAAACGGTTAATGGATTGTGCAATACGTGACATACGCTTCATAATGGATAACCCTGGTAAATGAAGCATGACACTCGCTCTCATCCCAGTTCCTACATTTGTAGGACATGTCGTTAAGTAACCTAAATCATCGTCATAACTAATCGCAGTTGCAGCGTCTAGTTCGTCGTCAATTGCAGATGCTTTTTCATATAGGTCATTCAGTGACAAATCTTTCCCCATCACTTGAATACGAATGTGATCTTCTTCATTTACCATCACGCTGACGGACTCATCTTCATTGAGTAAAACTGCTGACGCCGGTTGCTTAGTTAATTCAGGGCTAATCAAATGTTTGGCCACTAATTTGTACTTATTTTGTTGGTCTAATTCATCAAGCCGTACAACTTTCAAGCTGGATAATGCATCTTGCACTTCGTTGATGACGCGATGCCCTTCTTCTTCAGATGGAAACATGAGCGGATGCACATAGTTTTCAAGGTTACGTGCTAAGCGAATACGAGATGACATCACCACTGGTGACGTGTTTGATGCTTGTAACCAACCACTCATATGATGTTCAAGATGATCAGTCATCGTGAGACACCTCGCTTTGCTCTGCTTCAAGCGCTTTTATTTCATCACGGACCACCGCAGCTTGCTCAAACTCTTGCGCTTCGACTAGTTGTTGAAGCGTGTCACGTTTAGATTCAATTTGTTGTTTTAACGCGCGCTTACGGTGTGAAGACAGTGGATATTTCCCAGAATGCGTTGTATGACCACCTTGTACGCGTCGGACAATGTCATAAACATCATCTTTAAATGTGGCATAACAATCATGACAGCCAAACTTCCCGACATGGGCGATATCTTTGAGCGACATTTGACATGTCGGACATCGTTTTTCCTCACGATATACAAGTTGATCCACATTAATACCGTACTTCGCTGCAAGATGTTGTAAAATTTGTTGAACGACAAACGTTCCTTCAACATCTTCACCTTGTTGCCAATCATCAGCTTGATTCTGAATACCGTCTTGTTTCAGCATATCTGTATTACGTTTATGCTGACTAGCTTGCGTTAATTTCAGTTCATATTGTGTCATAGCATCACCTTCTAGTAATAATTTATGACTGGAAGTAATCGTTTTAAAATATTAGCACGAATGATATCTCTTGATGCGACATCCATCGTTAATGTTTCTCTATCGACAACTGCAGCAATTAATTTCGCTTCACGTTCAGTAATCAGTTGATTATCTAATAAGCCATCAATAATATAATAGGCTTGTTGTTGAGATATAGATGGACCGATTAAGTCCATTAAACGTTTAATATACGAGGCGTGATCTTTTGTTTCAATTTTAGTAATTCGAATATATCCGCCACCCCCACGTTTACTTTCAATTTCGTAACCGTGTTCATTCGTAAAACGTGTTTTAATTACATAATTCAGCTGAGATGGTACGCAATCAAATCGTTGTGCGATATTGGCGCGCTGAATTTCAACGACATCATCTTTCGTTTCTTCAAATAATTGCTTAATGTACTGTTCTATGATGTCAGACATATTATGCATGGTATCACCTCTTTTGACCATCTTTGACTATATTATAAAAGTTGGTTTGACCTTTTTCAACCAATTTGATTATAAGTGACATAAAATTGTTATGTTACTGCTTACATATTTGGTGTATGATAGTCTTAGTAAATATTTATAAATTAGACAGAGGTGTTTATTTCATGCACATTTTAATTGGGATAGTCGGGATACTTGTGTTTTTGGCATTGGCTTGGGTTGCAAGTTCTGACAAGAAAAATGTTCGCTGGCATTACATTGGTTTAATGTTAGTCATCCAAACTATTTTAGCCTTTATTTTATTAAAGACTACTATTGGTATTACCATTGTTGGAGGCATTGCAAAAGGGTTTGAATACTTATTGAAACAAGCTGCTGAAGGTGTGAATTTCGTATTTGGTGGATTAGCTAACGATGGTGCAATGTCATTTTTCTTAAATGTATTACTTCCTATCGTTTTCATTTCAGCGTTAATTGGTATTTTACAGTATCTCAAAATTTTACCTGTAATTATTAATGTTTTAGGGTTTTTAATTTCAAAAGTGAATGGCATGGGACGTTTAGAATCTTACAATGCTGTTGCTTCAGCAATCTTAGGGCAATCTGAAGTATTCATTTCACTAAAAAAACAACTTCCATATATACCAAAACATCGTTTATACACGTTAACAGCGTCAGCGATGTCTACTGTATCAGCATCAATTATTGGGGCATACTTCACGATGGTTAAGCCTGAATATGTCGTAACAGCAGTCGTCTTAAACTTATTTGGCGGTTTCATTGTAGCGTCAATTGTAAACCCTTACAAAGTAAATGAAAAAGATGACAAATTATTAATTGAAGAAGAGAAAAAACAACAATCATTCTTTGAAATGTTAGGTGAATATATTTTAGATGGTTTCAAAGTGGCAGTGATTGTAGGTGCAATGTTAATTGGTTATATTGCGTTAATTACATTCTTAAATAGTACGATCGGTGGCATTATCCACAGTGTTTCTGGAGGTACATTAGATTGGAACTTCCAAACATTAATTGGTTTTGTTTTCGCACCACTTGCCTTCTTAACGGGTATTCCATGGAGCGATGCAGTGGATGCGGGATCAATTATGGCAACAAAATTATTATCGAATGAGTTCGTCGCAATGACAGAATTAGGTAAAGCGAACGGATTATCAGAACGTGCATTAGGTATTGTATCTGTATTCTTAGTGTCATTCGCTAACTTTAGTTCTATCGGTATCATTTCTGGTGCAATTAAATCTTTAAATGACGAAAAAGGTGACGTGGTTGCCCGCTTCGGTCTTAAATTATTATTCGGTGCAACTCTTGTATCATTTATTTCAGCTACTATTGCAGGATTCTTTATTTAAATATAAATACAAGACAACCTTCAATATTTGAGCGGTAGCCGATAAATGACATAACAACATAAATCGGACTGATGATATGTATGTTCATATCACCAGCCCGATTTTTTTATGTACAAAAAGCGCAAACACCTCTATGATTCAAAATAACCATAAAAGATGATGCGCTATACTATTTTTAAATGAAAACAATCATATTTAGGCTTTGGCTACAATATCATTGATGAAATAGTCAATAATACTGTAATCATCAGTCAGTTCCGGATGAAAAGACACACCTAAATACTTCCCTTGACGCACTGCAATGATTTTGTCATCAATGATGCCAAGCACATCTACTGTATCTTCAACAGATTGAATATGAGGTGCACGGATAAACACACCTTCAACAGGCGCCTCGATGCCTTTAATCGTTAAATCTGCTTCAAAACTATCTACTTGGCGACCAAATGAATTACGTTCAACGGTAATATCGAGCTTTTGAAGGTATCCTTCTTCTCCAACGATATCTTTTGCAAGAACAATTAACCCAGCACAGGTGCCAAACATCGGTAACTCCGATTGCTTGAGGGCTTCTTTAAACCCATATAAAGTCATTAAACGTCGTAACGTCGTTGACTCGCCACCTGGAATAATCAAACCATCGATATCATCCAATTGTTCTACTTTTTTTACGTAAATGCCTTCATGACCACTCTCTTCAATATGACGAATATGTTCACGTACAGCACCTTGTAAAGCGAGTACACCTATTTTCATCTTACCAACCACGCTCTTGCATACGTTCTTCTAATGAAAGTGAATTAATATCTAATCCTTTCATTGCTGTGCCAAGTTCTTTCGCTAATTTACCAATTAATTCGTAATCTTGGTAATGTGTTGTTGCTTGAACAATTGCTTTTGCGAATGTTTCAGGATCCTCAGATTTGAAAATACCTGAACCTACAAAGACACCATCCGCACCTAATTCCATCATTAACGCCGCATCTTGAGGTGTCGCTACACCACCTGCCGCAAAGTTAACTACTGGGAGACGGCCTGTTGATTTAATGATTTTTAACACGTCATAAGGTGCACCTAAGTTTTTCGCTTCTGTCATTAACTCATCGTCACTCATCACAGTGATGCGGTTCACTTCTTGATTCACTTGACGCATGTGACGTACTGCTTCAACAATATTTCCTGTACCTGGTTCACCTTTCGTACGTAACATCGCAGCACCTTCACCAATTCGACGTGCCGCTTCACCTAAATTACGACAACCACATACAAATGGGACAGTATAATCACTCTTCTTAAGATGGAATACTTCATCCGCAGGCGTTAATACTTCAGATTCGTCGATATAGTCGACACCCATTGCTTCTAAAACGCGAGCTTCTGTAATATGACCAATACGACATTTCGCCATAACAGGAATAGATACTGCATTCATAACTTCTTCTACGATTTTAGGATTACATGCACGTGCCACGCCACCAGCTGCTCTGATGTCAGATGGCACACGTTCAAGTGCCATAACTGCCACAGCACCTGCTTCTTCCGCAATTTTAGCTTGTTCAGCGTTAACCACATCCATGATTACGCCGCCTTTTTGCATTTCTGCCATACCGCGTTTAACGCGATCTGAACCTACTTGTTTAGACATATTAATATTGCCCCCTTTTCGAATATACAAGAGTAGCTTATACTATAATCTGAACCTATAAAAGAGTCAGAAATAAACAAATTAAAGTGGTCAGTTTGGAGTGATAGACATGGAAATGCTGATGTTTCATATAGATAAAAAACGTAATCAACCCATTTATATACAGCTTTATGACAATATTAAAGAAAGTATCATCGAAGGTACGTTACGTGAAGGTGAGAAACTTCCTTCTAAACGGCATTTAAGTCAATATTTGTCAGTGAGTCAAACGACCATTGAACATGCTTATTTACAGTTGATTGATGAAGGATTTATCGTGAGTAAACCAAAATCTGGCTATTATGTAAGTGATATCGAATCCTTACCCTTTATCGCTAGACCGTCAAAAACACCCGTCACATTTCAAGCATCTTCCCAGAATGACATTTCTTACCAATATCGCTTTCAATTAGGCGCAATTGATCAAGCACACTTTCCTTTTGCAATTTTAAGAAAGTTTGCCAAAGAAGCATTTGAAGATTTACAACATCATCTCGTTGAAACGGGCCATAAACAAGGAGATTATGCCTTACGCAAAGAAATCAGTCACTATCTTTTCCATAGTCGCGGTGTCCAAGCCACACCTGAACAAGTCATTGTTGCGTCATCAACCGATCAAATTTTATCGATTATTACGGATCTCTTATCACCCAAAAGTCATTATCTCTTAGAAGATCCCTTGTATCCACAAGTCCATCAATTGTTAAAACGGAAACACATTCATTATTCATTTCTTCAAGTCCATCATGATGGTTTGCACGTTGATGATTATCATGGTGAAAAAGATGTGGTCTATATCACACCGAGTCACCAATTCCCAACCGGTGTCACGATGAAACTTAAACGCCGAATCGCTTTGTTGAAATGGGCACAGGCCACACCCACACGCTATATCATTGAAGATGATTATGATTCAGAATTTCGATATGAAGGAAAACCCATTCCTGCACTTCAAAGTTTAGATCAATCAGGAAGCGTCATTTATGTCAGTACGTTTTCAAAATCCATCGCACCTTCCATTCGAATCGCCTATGCGGTTTTACCCGAAGCACTTCAAAAACAATATCAACAGACACAAAATATAGAAGGCGGTAGTGTACCAAGGCATACACAATACATGGTCAGTCAATTTATGGCATCACATCATTTCGAACGTCATCTGAACAGAATGCGTAAAATCTATCGTCAAAAGCGCGACAAATTAATTACCATACTGCGCGAGTACCCAGAGCATATCGACATCTCGGGTGAAATGACAGGGATGCATTTCGTAATAACAATCAAAAACGGCTGGACCGAGGACCAATGTCTTAAACAATTTCAACGCCATCGTATCGATTTAAAACCTTTATCAGCCTATTGTTATCATTCAACACCACACACACCGCAATTTGTATTAGGATTTGGCGGTATTCCAATGGAAGAAGTCGAAGCACATGCTACACAACTATTGAAAAGTCTAGAAATAAAAGCTACTTCTACTTAAAAACAAAACCGTTCTTTCCCTTGACTGCAGGGATTGAACGGTTTTTGTTATTTTGTATATTCATTGGTCAAATATAAATACAGCGTCAACGCATTACTAATCTTTAAGTAAGTTTGGATTACGTTCATTTTGATAATCATATAACTCGATTTCTTGAAGTTGCATTAAAAACTGGCGCAATTGGACATAATGTTTCAGTTCAGGTAAATTAATCACCTCATTATGATATTTACCACATTCAAATAATTTCGCAATGTTTTCAAAGACAACCAAATAATCACCTAACGCGCGATCATCTAAATAAACACCTCGATCATCATGTAAAATTTGAGTGAGTTTGAAGTGAATTTGTTGCAGTAAGAAAATTGCAGGATAGTAATACTGTGTTCGCTTATGATTAGAAGAGATTTCACCGTAAGCGCGCGTATACATCATCTCCATATTTTCAACTTTTAATTTCATACGTAATTTATCTTTACGTGGGTTATACCCTTTGAATACTTTTGGATATTGTTGATTTGAAAATACATAATGAAAAATTTGCGCTTCCACACGTGCAACATCTGCCATAATGATAGGTAAATGTTTCGAAGCAATATTACGCCCTATCACAAGCACCCCTATCACCGCAATCACTATCCCTACTGTTGTATCTAAAAGGCGAGGAATCGCAATCATTGGCGTAAACACCCCTTGAGCGAGTCCGCTCAGTAACAAGACTTGAGATGTAATAGTAATCATCGCAATCGCATAATTCGCACCAACCAATGTCTCAGTGATGGCACCACTCAAAGCAAGGACCACGATGACCACGCCGATATGCGGATCTAAACTTAAAAACCCTGCTGTGAGTATGACTCCGACCATCGTACCTATCCAGCGTGCTAAAGCGCGTTGTAAACTCGCTACATTCGTAACACCGATAAGCACCGTATGTGCACTTAACGGTACCCAATACGCGCGTTCAAGATTAAATACCAGCGCCACTAAAATTGATACACCCATAATCAGCGAATATTTCATAGTCGACACAAAAGCGGCTGACTCTGGTGTAAGATGATTGAGAAGGCGGTGCTTATATTGAGGTGTACGCACTTCTAGATTCTCTTTTACTTTAATATCTGTTGAAGCTAGGGTTTCATCAATTTTAAAAATCAAGGATACCAATTCATCAAATTTGTTATCAATATCAATACGCGCTTTCCACATTTTACGTTTCGTATTTGGATGAATAACCGCATTAGTGACATGATCTACCATCTCTATGATAATTTGGGGCATTGGACGAAACCCTTTTGCGTTTAATTCAAGCAATTCTGAGTATACGCCTTCTGCCCATTGATGGAGTAATACCGCTCTTTGATAAGCTACAGACCGTTTCTGTAAGGATGATCCTGTCGTATTTAAAGTTTCTGAAGTCGCTATAAATGTTTTCACGGCAACTTTCGTTAAATCATTAAATTGCGCTTGATCGTTAAACTGATGAACCAAATTTTGTAATAATTGATATTCACCTTTAATCGCATTGCTTTCTCGAGATTCTCTCTTAATTAAATGATCCACAACAATGATACTCAATGACAATAATCCACCGACACCAACCATCGCACCGCGATATAGGAAATCTTCTGGTTGTTGTGGCATAACGATAGAAAGGCTATAAGCAATAATAAAAAAAGTAGACGAAGGCCCCGGGACATTTAATGTTGTAAAAATATAATACGGGATAACTGAAAACATAAGTAAAAAAATCGCAAATACAATAGGATTACCTGACGTTAACGTGCCAAGCATCATCGCAATGACAAAACTTAGTGACGTTAACGAAACGATACGAATGCGTGAGGTAAATGTCCAATCAAATGCATAAATATGTGCAAGTGTACCAATTGACATAAGTAGTGCTGAAGGAAAATCATTAAATAATAATCCATACAATAAAGGAATAATCATAACAATCCCTTGTCGCGATCCTTTTCGAATATCTATTTTTGTCTTATCAATCAACGCAAGTTGCTTCATATATCCTTTCAATGGTACTCACCTAAACTCTCTTTTTATTTCTAAACTTCATCTTCTATTAGAATATCATTTTTAAATAAAAAAAAGAGACCTCTCGGTCTCGATTCGGCTCATCGCATCACTTAATGATGTTTGCTTGGCAACGTCCTACTCTCGCGGAACGTAAGTCCGACTACCATCGGCGCTAAAGAGCTTAACTTCTGTGTTCGGCATGGGAACAGGTGTGGC
>NZ_PPQF01000020.1 GCF_002901865.1 Staphylococcus agnetis | reverse complement strand
AATCAGGACCACCCGTAAAACGGGTGGTTTGCTCTTGGGCTATAAGCCCGCTTTACCGGCTAGCGTCTAAAGGCGCTGGCTTTTTCATTTCATGCTCAAGCCAAAATGCCATTGTCTCTTTAGCTAGCCTCTAAAGAGGCTTTTGACTAACTTCAATAACCCTTAAAAGGGTCTTCATATTCTCTTACGCTCAACTTATCAATCGCTTTATCGTGTTTTTCTTGGTTCTGTATATATTTTTTTATTGTAGCTTCATTTAATCCAACTGTACTTACATAATATCCTTCTGCCCAAAAGTGACGATTTCCAAATTTATATTTCAAATTTGCATGTCTATCAAATATCATCAAAGCACTTTTACCTTTTAAATACCCCATAAAGCTTGAAACGCTTATTTTAGGTGGGATGCTCACTAATAGATGTACATGATCTGGCATCATATGTCCTTCTATAATCTCCACACCTTTGTATTTGCACAATAACTTTATAATTTCAATAATTGATGGTCTGTATTGATTGTATATGCTTTTTCTTCTATACTTTGGAGTAAATACAATGTGGTATTTACACATCCATTTTGTATGTGCTAAACTCTTGGCTTCATTAGCCATAACAAATCCCTACTTTCGTTATTAATTTGGCTTGAACACCTTAATTATAACGCTAAGCAGGGATTTTTTAGTATAACTTTTGTTGCCCACCCGCATAGCAGGTGGTTTATTGTTTCGCACGTTTTACGTGCTCAACTGACTGAAGTCATTAAT
>NZ_PPQF01000002.1 GCF_002901865.1 Staphylococcus agnetis | reverse complement strand
CCCTTTAAGTGTTTATATTATAATAACATTTAAAGGGATTTTAATTTTTAATAACATCAAGAGAGGATTGTCAAAGCGTGATTAAGCTAAAAGATTTTTTAAAAATACCAGATGAGAAACGCACAAAAATTAAGTTCAATATGAATGCCGCGGACGTTACAAAGCGAGCATGGGATTTTCTGCTAGAAGATAGTGAAGAGTGGATTATTATGAATGCATGGAAA
This sequence comes from Staphylococcus agnetis, assembly GCF_002901865.1. GTDB lineage: Bacteria > Bacillota > Bacilli > Staphylococcales > Staphylococcaceae > Staphylococcus > Staphylococcus agnetis. The sequence goes on along the minus strand of NZ_PPQF01000002.1, from coordinate 7,269 downwards.
ACGAAACAAACGAACAACAATTTAAACCATGCCGATTATTTAGTTGCTCTCGTACAATACTATCCTTACGGGCCGCAATATTTTATATTCGGAGGACTTTATAAAGTTGAAAAAAAGGTGCCTGAGGTATTTAATGATGTTGGATATCAACTTACATTAATGGAAGAAAATAGCCAGTATATTAAGCGATTAATTATTAAAATAGACAAACCTATAGGGCGTGATGTGTATAATCGTCGTTATGAAACTATCCAAGAGCAACTTAACCCAGAGGTTTATGAAGTTGCCCCTAGCACTAAATTAGGGCATTTTAATGGGTATCAAAATGTGCGTTTAAAACATAAAGAACTGCAACAAATCATTCAACATAATGAACCTAGTTGGAGAGAAGCCTTGAGTTATGTCAAAGGCGTGTATGTAATTACGGACTTAAGTAATGGTCAGTTGTATGTGGGGTCAGCATCTGGAAATACAGATGGTATTTGGCAACGATGGGCATCCTATGCGCATTTAAGTGATTTAACGGGAGGCAATAAAGAGTTCAATACGATTTTAGAAAATAAAGGTAAAGATCATATTTTAAACCATTTCCAATATTCTATTTTAGAAATTTTCGATACAAAATCTAAAGTTGATGACATATTGGAGCGTGAAAATTATTGGAAAAATGTGCTTGATAGTAAGCATCATGGGATGAATCATAATTAACAAGGAGAAAGTGCTGTGAAAAAATTAATTGTTATAGGCTTATCATCATTATTATTTTTTAGTTTGTTTTTTATAGCATTACTTAAAATTGGTCCATTGTTTAATTTTTATATTGTGGCGCCTTCCACGCAATCATATGTAAAAATCGCAATTAATCAAATCGATATGCATGGGCTGTACGCGAAAGGTGACAAGTGGGAACGTGCAAAGGACAAAGCTTTAAATGACACCCAGAAGGCACAAGATTATAAAGACACACATACATATTTAGAAGAAGCTTTGAAAGTTGCTGGAGGCAAGCATTCATTTTTGTATACTACAAAAGAAAAAATGTCTCAAAGTGGTGAGACTCAATATCCTAAGCTTTCACTTAAGAATGATATTTTGACCATTAAATTACCTGGTTTTATGGGGAATGAAAAAGAGGGCAAATGCTATGCTAATGAGGTTAGCAAAGCAATTCAACGTGAAAACTATAAAGGCATTATAATTGATTTACAAGATAACTACGGCGGAGACATGGGTCCGATGATAGCAAGTATATCTCCTTTATTAAAAAATGGTACATTATTGACGTATGTTGATGGTGACGATAATAAAACAGATGTTAATTTAGACGGTAGCCAGACTGAAAACGGGGGAACGCCGATTGAATTAAATAATGTAGAAAAAGTTAAAAACGTACCGATTGCTATTCTAATAAATAAAAAAACTGCGAGTTCAGGTGAAATAACTGCTTTAGCATTCAAAGGAGCTAAAAATATAAAATATTTTGGTGAAAATTCTGGAGGATATACATCAGCTAATACAACTATAAAATTATATGATGGTACATTAATGAATTTAACAACACATCGTCTTGAGGATAAACAAGGAAATGTTTATGAAAATAATCCAATTATTCCTGATGTAAAATCAAATAATCCTGAAGAAGATGCTACAAAGTGGTTAAATTTAAAATAAAACCAAGTGATGATTTTTGTCATCACTTGGTTTTTATCTATTATTTTACTTTACGAGGATCATCATTTGGAACGGCGTAAACAATCGCAATAAATGCGATAATACCCATCGCAACGTTGACCCATAAAGCTATCATTGCGCCTTGAAATACGTTTGTTGCAGCGACGGCAATACCATAAACGGCACCACTTATCGCGACACCGAATGCGCCCCCAAGTGATGAAGCCATTTTGTAAATACCAGATGCCACACCGACTTTATCAACAGGTGCGTTTGAAATTGCAGTGTCTGTTGATGGTGTCGCATATAAACCGAGGCCTAAACCAAAGCATAAAAAACCGATGACACAACCGATGATATAAATCGTTTCAGGTAAGAAGGTTAAAGAAATTAGACCCACACCAATTACAACAATTAATGTACCGAGTAACATTGGATTTTTGGCACCCATTTTTTGTAAAAATTTTTCTCCAACACGAATCATTAATAGTACCGTGACTAAATACGTAATGGTTAAGTATCCTGCTTGTAAGGATGTATAACCTAATCCTTGTTGCACAAAAGTATTAGCAACAATCAGTGTGCCTGCGACGCCATTAAGTAAAAAGTTTGAAATTGTAGCGCCTGTATACGGTTTATTAGTAAATAATTTAAAGTCAATTAACGGGTTGTTGACGTTTTTTTCTGCTTTTATGAATAAGAAGAATGAAACGATAACGATCGCAATTAATCCGTAAAAGTATGGGGATGTAAATCCGATAGTGGCACCTTTTGTGATGACGACATTTAAGCTTAATAACATCACGACTAAAATGATTAAGCCTTTAACATCAAATTTTGAAATTGCAGTGGATTCAGATTTAGATTCAGGTGTGCCTTTAATTAATACAAACGATAAAATTGCGACAATAATAGAAAAGATGAAAATCCAACGCCATCCTAACGTTGTAGCAACTGCACCGCCAAAGAGTGAACAAATACCGCTACCGCCCCAAGAGCCGATGGACCAATAGCTTAGGGCGCGTTGACGCTCTGCACCTTCAAAATAGGCTTTCATTAAAGCAAGTGTAGATGGCATGATACACGCTGCTGAAAAACCTTGAATAATACGACCTAAAACAAGTAGCAATGGAAAGTTTGTAATGATAATTAACGTTGAGCCAATGATGCTGAGTAAAAGTCCAATATTGGTCATTTTAACGCGCCCAATTTTATCGGCTAAGCCACCCGCACCTACGACAAACATCCCTGAGAAAAGGGCAGTTACTGAAATGGCAATACTAATTGTTCCTATATCAGCGTTAAAACTCTTTTGTAATGGCGGTACAACGTTCACCAATGACTGAGCGAATAACCAGAACGTAATGACGCCAAGTACAATCCCTAAAATTAATCTATTATTCCCTTTATATGTCTGTGCGTTATTCATGGTCGTCATCCCCTTTTAAGTAGTCTAATACGACAGTTCCTACAGCTTGTGCTGATGTAAGTAATGCTTTTTCACTAATATTAAATTTTGGATGATGATGCGGATACATTTCACCATCTTCTGGGGCAGCACCTACATAAATAAATGCGCTTGGACGTTCTTGCGCATAGTATGCAAAATCTTCAGAAGGGGGTTGAGGTTCACATAAAGCGACATTAAATTCTAAATCTGCGTTTTTTAATGTTTTTGCGACATATTCTGTGAATTCTGGGTCGTTATACAATGCTGGGTAATCATCTTTATATTCGAGTTCGCATGTCACCCCGTACATAACTTCTAAACCGTGTGTAATGCGTTTAATTTCTTTTTCAATTGTGCGTTTGGTGTCGTTGGTTAAACCACGCACGTCACCTTCAATCGTAATGTGATCTTTAATAACGTTAAACTGGCCTTTACCGTCAAATGATCCGATTGTAATAACTCCTGTTTCAAATGGATTAAGGCGTCGTGATACGACCGTTTGAATTGAAGACACAAATTCTGCACCTGCGACAATCGCATCGTTTGCCGCATGTGGTGACGAGCCATGACCGCCTTTACCGATCACTTTGAGTTTGAAGAAAGCACGGCCTGTTTGGACATATCCAGGACGATAATACACTGTACCTGTTTCCATCGTACTCATCACGTGTACACCTAATACATGGTCAACACCGTCTAACACGCCATCTTTTATCATGCCAATGGCACCACCTGGGGGTACTTCTTCTGCAGGTTGGTGGATGACCACCACTTTGCCCGTGAAGTGGTCTTTCATTTCAGCTAATGTTTCTGCGAGCACTAACATGTAAGCGGTATGCGCATCATGACCACACGCATGCATCACGCCTTTATTTTGGGAGGCAAAAGGTAAGCCTGTATCTTCTTCGATAGGTAACGCATCAAAGTCGGCACGAATGGCTAACGTTTTACCAGGACGTCCAGAATCGATGGTGATTTTGATACCGCGCTCACCAATACCTTCTTCTATCGTCACATCTTTATCTTGATAAAAGTCGGCAATATATTTAGACGTCTGTTCTTCTTTAAAAGAGAGTTCGGGATGCTGGTGTAAATAATGACGAATTTCAATCATTCTTGATTCTTTTTTGGTCAATTTTTGAATTAATTTTTCACACATAATGGTTCATCTCCTTAACTCTATTTTAAAAGAATAAGTATCATATTTATTTCCCGTATATATCATTTCACTATACTATTTTCATTGTTTTCAACATAAAAAAAGAGATAGGACAAAAACAGATAAACTATTTTTGTCCTAATCCATATACTTTTTTACATCTATGAGATGAATCGCATTTGTTAATAATTTCAGATTATAGGTTAAGTCTTGGGTGACGAATTTTTCACTGACTTCTAATTTCGGGTAAGATAAACGGTCGATATAGGCAATGGATTCCGCATCGATGCCTGTACGTGTATTATACGATTGCCAAACTTGGTATAAGGCGCCATGTTCTTTATCTAGCGTATAATGTTTGAGACGATAAAGGCCAGAGTATAGATGTTTAACCGTTAATGCGACATCCTTATTTTCAAGAAATGGCAGTGGTGAGTTGAGTGATAAATACGGATTAAAATGTTCTGCATCATATACAATGATTTGAAAATGTTCTGGCCGACCTACAACAATACAGTTATGGTCATGAAATAACACCTGCGATGAGAGTTTTTTAAATAAATGACTTGTGAAAAACGCTGGTCGTTTACTGTTGTATTGATGGAAAAGTTCAATACTATTCATATATTCTTTTTCGTTTTTCACATGTAACGTATGTAAATCATAATTAAGCCAATAACCAATCGTATCAATCATTTTATTTAAGCGTAAAAACTGTTCAAAAATAATGCCGCCTCTAAAATATTCACCATTTGTGAGATGTGTATCACCTGTTAACGTATTCCAATTAAGTAGAATAAGTGGCTTCTCAATATGATGTTGATTTAAAAAGGCTTTCACTTCATTGGCTTTATCAATAATATGATGTTTTGTATTCTCAAAAAGTTCATCATCTGTAATATCAAAATTAACCAAATCATTTTGGTTCGCATCGAAACTCACATGCTCGATATGTGAAGTATCATATTGAAGAATATTCAGGGCCTTTTGCGGATGGTAAAGGTCTAGATGAACGATACATTTTACATTAGGGATAAAACGTTCAACACAACGAATGACTTTTTGATATGCAGGTAAGTCTACATGTTTAATGTACAGTTTTAAATTTAAGTGTTCTAAGGAATCATCACGCATCACAATATGCATTAAAAGCGCTTTAAGTTGATCGAGATAGCTATCCAAGTCATCAAACGGTGATAGTGTCATAATTAAACCGATACGGTGTTGTTTTAAAAAATCAATACACGCATCCACCTTGTTGTAGCGCTGATAATTCGAAATAGATTCATCCGTAATAACTTCGTTTAAAATCAAATTTGGACTTGACAAAGGGTCATGAATTAAGACGTGTGTCAGACCGATGTCAGACTGACAGGTCACTAATTGTTGTTGGACGTGCGCGCTTAAAAGTGCCTCCATATTGCCAATTTGAATAATATGTTTAAAATGATGAATCGTTTCATCCGTTGGGTGAAGTGTCATTTGAATATGTTTACCGATTTCAGGATTTTGAACCAAATGTTGTTGATCATTCATAACATAGCGAGATAAATTTAAAATGAGTTCCTTTTTAGAGACGCTCGTGTGTGGCTTTGGTTGTGTATGAATTTGATGTACCTCACGATATTGCGTTGGTGTTGTGTTCATCTGTTTTTTAAACGTGCGAGATAAGAGTGCAGAATTACTAAAACCATTTTGAAGCGCAATCTCTATCATGGGTTTGTCCGTATGAATTAAGTCTAGAATGACATGATCTAAGCGTACTTTGTTTAAGTATTGTAAAAAGCCCATGTTCAATTTTTTTGTAAACAATTTTGATAAATAAGCTGGAGACAGATTCACATATTCCGCCATATCATGTAGTGTAATCTCTTCATTAAAATGATGTTCGATATACTGGCAGACGCGATTCAAGCGCATATCTTCAGTCGTCGCCATAACTTTTTCCATATCTTTTTGAGGGATATATTTCACCATTAACAACAAAAGTTCAATCATTTGTTGTTCAATGAGCAGTTTGAAATATTTGTTTTTTCGTAAGTACATAATACCGATTTTAGCGAGAAAGTTCTTAATCCATTTCATCGAATCATCGGTTGAGTCGTGTTCAAATAAAGGAATTCCATCAATCACATGATCGATAAATTGCAAATTCATATTAAACTGCATAAAGTCGCCATCTAAATCATTAATAATGAGCTCATCTCGATGATTTAAAAGTAAAACTTTTCCAGACTCAATATCGATATTAGTATTGTTAACAAGACATTGAAGACGTCCCTCAAGCACAAAAACAAACGTGATTCCACTACATTTATACAGGGTACGTGGATGTAATGCATTGAACGAAATATGGTAGTTAGTCATCGTATCACTCACTCTTTATTTGTTACAATTATTGTAACATTGAACATATATGACATGTTTAAATTAGTAGAATGAAATATCTAAGAGTTTTAATTAATATTGATAGTTTTACTAAATAACTAATGGGGATTAAAGATGGTATTTCAAAATTTAGTACCTTTTATAGGAGTCATTACTGCACTTTTAACTTTATTGAAAGGTATTTTAGAATTTAAAAATATATTAAATGGCAAGGTGAGTCTTAAGAATTACAAAGAATCAATTAAATATATAGTTATATCAGCAATCTTATTTATTTTAGGAATAATGTTATTTATGGGTATAATACTTGTTGCCTATAGTGTATGTAGTTTTTTTATATCAGATTTTAAGGAGATAGAGTCTTTTTTAGTAATTGGAATAGCAATTTTATTAGTTTTAGGTGCTGTATTATTTTTTATAAAGTATCTTATTGAGAAGAAATACTATTTAAAGATAGATTATGACTTAACATATAATTCAAAAAAGAGTAATAAAATATACGAAGAGATGTTAGAGATTTCTAAGGATATTGAAAAGTTTAGAAAGAATAAGGATATTGAAAATTATAAACGAGCATTGAACCTGTCTCTTATACACATCT
>NZ_PPQF01000019.1 GCF_002901865.1 Staphylococcus agnetis | reverse complement strand
GTCGAGTTGCAGACTACAATCCGAACTGAGAACAACTTTATGGGATTTGCTTGACCTCGCGGTTTCGCTGCCCTTTGTATTGTCCATTGTAGCACGTGTGTAGCCCAAATCATAAGGGGCATGATGATTTGACGTCATCCCCACCTTCCTCCGGTTTGTCACCGGCAGTCAACTTAGAGTGCCCAACTTAATGATGGCAACTAAGCTTAAGGGTTGCGCTCGTTGCGGGACTTAACCCAACATCTCACGACACGAGCTGACGACAACCATGCACCACCTGTCATTTTGTCCTCCGAAGAGGAAAACTCTATCTCTAGAGCGGTCAAAAGATGTCAAGATTTGGTAAGGTTCTTCGCGTTGCTTCGAATTAAACCACATGCTCCACCGCTTGTGCGGGTCCCCGTCAATTCCTTTGAGTTTCAGTCTTGCGACCGTACTCCCCAGGCGGAGTGCTTAATGCGTTAGCTGCAGCACTAAGGGGCGGAAACCCCCTAACACTTAGCACTCATCGTTTACGGCGTGGACTACCAGGGTATCTAATCCTGTTTGATCCCCACGCTTTCGCACCTCAGCGTCAGTTACAGACCAGAAAGCCGCCTTCGCCACTGGTGTTCCTCCATATCTCTGCGCATTTCACCGCTACACATGGAATTCCACTTTCCTCTTCTGCACTCAAGTTTTCCAGTTTCCAATGACCCTCCACGGTTGAGCCGTGGGCTTTCACATCAGACTTAAAAAACCGCCTACGCGCGCTTTACGCCCAATAATTCCGGATAACGCTTGCCACCTACGTATTACCGCGGCTGCTGGCACGTAGTTAGCCGTGGCTTTCTGGTTAGGTACCGTCAAGATGTGCACAGTTACTTACACATATGTTCTTCCCTAACAACAGAGCTTTACGATCCGAAGACCTTCATCACTCACGCGGCGTTGCTCCGTCAGGCTTTCGCCCATTGCGGAAGATTCCCTACTGCTGCCTCCCGTAGGAGTCTGGACCGTGTCTCAGTTCCAGTGTGGCCGATCACCCTCTCAGGTCGGCTACGTATCGTCGCCTTGGTAAGCCGTTACCTTACCAACTAGCTAATACGGCGCGGGTCCATCTATAAGTGACAGCAAGACCGTCTTTCACTGTTGAACCATGCGGTTCAACATGTTATCCGGCATTAGCCCCGGTTTCCCGGAGTTATTCCAGTCTTATAGGTAGGTTACCCACGTGTTACTCACCCGTCCGCCGCTAACGTCAAAGGAGCAAGCTCCTC
>NZ_PPQF01000018.1 GCF_002901865.1 Staphylococcus agnetis | reverse complement strand
TTGTACATTGAAAACTAGATAAGTAAGTATAGATTTTACCAAGCAAAACCGAGTGACAAGCGAAAAGCTTGAAACAAAAAATTATCGCTAGTCGTCGACAGACGACTCACAATAATTAATAACTGGTGGATGGTAAGTAGTGCATATGTTATAGATACGATAAACGTGAATTGAAAGCGTTTGTCAGTCTATGAATCACAAACAAGAGCGAAGGCGCTTACTTTTGTAAGTAACTGAGCGATTTGTGCCGTGATGAAGCAGAATGCGAACGCTTATCAACACGTTTAGATTAAGTTATTAAGGGCGCACGGTGGATGCCTTGGCACTAGAAGCCGATGAAGGACGTTACTAACGACGATATGCTTTGGGGAGCTGTAAGTAAGCTGTGATCCAGAGATTTCCGAATGGGGGAACCCAGCACGAGTTATGTCGTGTTATCCGCATGTGAATACATAGCATGTGAGAAGGTAGACCCGGAGAACTGAAACATCTTAGTACCCGGAGGAAGAGAAAGAAAAATCGATTCCCTGAGTAGCGGCGAGCGAAACGGGAAGAGCCCAAACCAACAAGCTTGCTTGTTGGGGTTGTAGGACACTCTGTACGGAGTTACAAAGGAATACGTTAGACGAATAACCTGGAAAGGTTAATCATAGAAGGTAATAATCCTGTAGTCGAAAACGTATACCCTCCTGAGTGGATCCTGAGTACGGCGGAGCACGTGAAATTCCGTCGGAATCTGGGAGGACCATCTCCCAAGGCTAAATACTCTCTAGTGACCGATAGTGAACCAGTACCGTGAGGGAAAGGTGAAAAGTACCCCGGAAGGGGAGTGAAAGAGAACTTGAAACCGTGTGCTTACAAGTAGTCAGAGCCCGTTAATGGGTGATGGCGTGCCTTTTGTAGAATGAACCGGCGAGTTACGATCTGATGCAAGGTTAAGCAGAAAATGTGGAGCCGTAGCGAAAGCGAGTCTGAATAGGGCGAATGAGTATTTGGTCGTAGACCCGAAACCAGGTGATCTACCCTTGGTCAGGTTGAAGTTCAGGTAACACTGAATGGAGGACCGAACCGACTTACGTTGAAAAGTGAGCGGATGAACTGAGGGTAGCGGAGAAATTCCAATCGAACTTGGAGATAGCTGGTTCTCTCCGAAATAGCTTTAGGGCTAGCCTCAAGTGATGATTATTGGAGGTAGAGCACTGTTTGGACGAGGGGCCCCTCTCGGGTTACCGAATTCAGACAAACTCCGAATGCCAAATAATTTAACTTGGGAGTCAGAACATGGGTGATAAGGTCCGTGTTCGAAAGGGAAACAGCCCAGACCACCAGCTAAGGTCCCAAAATATATGTTAAGTGGAAAAGGATGTGGCGTTGCCCAGACAACTAGGATGTTGGCTTAGAAGCAGCCATCATTTAAAGAGTGCGTAATAGCTCACTAGTCGAGTGACACTGCGCCGAAAATGTACCGGGGCTAAACATATTACCGAAGCTGTGGATTGTCCTTTAGGACAATGGTAGGAGAGCGTTCTAAGGGCGTTGAAGCATGATCGCAAGGACATGTGGAGCGCTTAGAAGTGAGAATGCCGGTGTGAGTAGCGAAAGACGGGTGAGAATCCCGTCCACCGATTGACTAAGGTTTCCAGAGGAAGGCTCGTCCGCTCTGGGTTAGTCGGGTCCTAAGCTGAGGCCGACAGGCGTAGGCGATGGATAACAGGTTGATATTCCTGTACCACCATGATTCGTTTTAAGCGATGGGGGGACGCAGTAGGATAGGCGAAGCGTGCTGTTGGAGTGCACGTCTAAGCAGTGAGACTGAGTGTTAGGCAAATCCGGCACTCATCAAGGTCAAGCTGTGATGGGGAGAAGAAACATGTTTTCTTCGAGTCGTTGATTTCACACTGCCAAGAAAAGCCTCTAGCTAGAAGATTGGTGCCCGTACCGCAAACCGACACAGGTAGTCAAGATGAGAATTCTAAGGTGAGCGAGCGAACTCTCGTTAAGGAACTCGGCAAAATGACCCCGTAACTTCGGGAGAAGGGGTGCTCTTTGAGGTTCACGCTTCGAAGAGCCGCAGTGAATAGGCCCAAGCGACTGTTTATCAAAAACACAGGTCTCTGCTAAACCGTAAGGTGACGTATAGGGGCTGACGCCTGCCCGGTGCTGGAAGGTTAAGAGGAGTGGTTAGCATTAGCGAAGCTACGAATCGAAGCCCCAGTAAACGGCGGCCGTAACTATAACGGTCCTAAGGTAGCGAAATTCCTTGTCGGGTAAGTTCCGACCCGCACGAAAGGCGTAACGATTTGGGCACTGTCTCAACGAGAGACTCGGTGAAATCATAGTACCGGTGAAGATGCCGGTTACCCGCGACAGGACGGAAAGACCCCGTGGAGCTTTACTGTAGCCTGATATTGAAATTCGGTACAGTTTGTACAGGATAGGTAGGAGCCTTAGAAGCGTGAGCGCTAGCTTACGTGGAGGCATTGGTGGGATACTACCCTAATTGTATTGGATTTCTAACCCGCAACTCTTATCGAGTTGGGAGACAGTGTCAGGCGGGCAGTTTGACTGGGGCGGTCGCCTCCTAAAGAGTAACGGAGGCGCTCAAAGGTTCCCTCAGAATGGTTGGAAATCATTCATAGAGTGTAAAGGCATAAGGGAGCTTGACTGCGAGACCTACAAGTCGAGCAGGGTCGAAAGACGGACTTAGTGATCCGGTGGTTCCGCATGGAAGGGCCATCGCTCAACGGATAAAAGCTACCCCGGGGATAACAGGCTTATCTCCCCCAAGAGTTCACATCGACGGGGAGGTTTGGCACCTCGATGTCGGCTCATCGCATCCTGGGGCTGTAGTCGGTCCCAAGGGTTGGGCTGTTCGCCCATTAAAGCGGTACGCGAGCTGGGTTCAGAACGTCGTGAGACAGTTCGGTCCCTATCCGTCGTGGGCGTAGGAAATTTGAGAGGAGCTGTCCTTAGTACGAGAGGACCGGGATGGACATACCTCTGGTGTACCAGTTGTCGTGCCAACGGCATAGCTGGGTAGCTATGTATGGACGGGATAAGTGCTGAAAGCATCTAAGCATGAAGCCCCCCTCAAGATGAGATTTCCCAACTTCGGTTATAAGATCCCTCAAAGATGATGAGGTTAATAGGTTCGAGGTGGAAGCGTAGCGATACGTGGAGCTGACGAATACTAAT
>NZ_PPQF01000017.1 GCF_002901865.1 Staphylococcus agnetis | reverse complement strand
GGGATTTTTTAGTATAACTTTTGTTGCCCACCCGCATAGCAGGTGGTTTATTGTTTCGCACGTTTTACGTGCTCAACTGACTGAAGTCATTAATCAAATAAACAGGATGAGACATTTCAGTCTCATCCTGTTTCAACACCCTCATTAAACGTGATTTTCATGATTTTCAATTTTTTCAGGTGACGGTTGGCGTAATTGGAATACAAAAGCCACAATTGCTGGTATTAACATTAAAACTAAAATTGGTGTAATAAAAATAGATAACATCAATCCGTGAATCAAAATTACGATATATTCTGTTAATAACTTGAAGAACAGAATGCTTATCATAAACAATTTTAAGTAATAATGACTACCTTTCATCATATTTGTAACGGATGTCCATATAAATATCGTCACAATTAATAGTAATAAGAATAAGCTTACCCATTCATAAACATATTGTGTTTGTGATAGTTGCCAATCACCTGATAAAAATAATCCATTGCGGTTTTTAAATTCTACTAAAATGAAGAAAAATAACACAACCCCGCACGCAATGGATACGTATTCTCTTTTTAACCATTTAGGTCGATGTAAGAACGATGGAATGTCATCTTCTTCTAACGTTGCCCAACTCAACCATTTGTCTTTAAAGGCTTCACGTTTACGTCTTAGTTTTTCGATATCAATGCTACGACGTGTACGATATGAAAAGTCTTGCGTAAGTTCATTTGTGCGATCTTGGATATCTTTGAAGTGGTATTTTGATTGACCCGCAAAACTATATTTTTTACTACGAGAATAAGGATTTTCTTCTCCTGTGATTTCTTCTTGCGTCATAGGTAATGCTCGACGTAAAAATAAAAAGTTCCAAATCGCCATTTGGCCAAGCAACCATAATATTACGAAAAACGTGTTAATACTTAATACATCTATAGGCGCAACTTGTCGTTCCTCTATCCGACTATAAAGTGCCAGTTGCCCAATGATATAACAAAGACCATAACTTATGATAATCCATAGATAATGTTTTTTACGATTAAACGGATTAAGTTCATCTTTGTACGTGATATATCCAATATGTATTAAGAATGGAAAAACAAAAACAAAAGCTACAATACCGTAAACTTGTGACATGAATATTAACGTTAAGACAAAATAAATAATACCAATTAATAAAAACAGTATTGAAATATCATAATCAAAACGTGTTGTGTTCGTTAGCGTTCTCCCAATAAAAATCATAAAAAGACCAAATAATAAGATGATAATGCCACTCACTAAAGGTATTTCACCAATATAATTACTCATAACGCGAATAATTTCATTAAAAAAGGCCATAATAAAGTCCCACAAGTTCTCAATGTGAATCGCTGGCTTTTTATGTGCACTGAATTGGTGAATAAGTGGAATATTAAGGAAAATAATAACACTTAATAAAATAGAAACTGCACCGATGATGTAACTGTAGATCACTTCGGTGTATTTATTAAACAAAGACATCCGCTTCACCTCACAATTATTATATACGAAGACGCAGTACATGTCTTTATAAAAAACAAATCTCATTCTTAAGATGGAGAGACGTAAAACGTTGTAAATACACGTATTTTTCAGTTTTTATAAAACAATGTTTATCATACTGCTTTCACTATATTTATTTATATTATCTTTTTAAACACGATTAAAACATACTTTATTCATAAGATTAACGCATTTATTTATTATACCAAAAGTTACATTTGTTTGTTACCCTTCTTTAAATGTTTAATAAATAAATATGTGGGAACTCTTAGAAGTAGATAACATAAAAGGAGAGATGTTATATGTCTAAAGAAGAAATCAAAAAAGCAGCAGAAAATGCTAAAGATAAAGAACAAGAATTAAAAGATAAAAAAGCTGATGCTAAAGATGGTGCTGAAAAAACGAAAGATGATATACAAAGCTCTTTTGAATAACGCATCCATTCAATAGCTGTATCTATTCACGGGGTCAGAACGGTTTATGTTCTGACTCCTTTTTTATTAACTGTAGTTTATTTAGATTCTTACACTTATTCGCATATCATTGATTAAATTAGCGTGTCTCAAAATACATTCAATTACCATTCAAACCTTATAACCAGCACTTTTCGTCAACGTTTAATCCACCATTCGATTCCACGCATTGACATTTAGTGACGTCGGGTGTATAGTGACGTTAATCAATTCAATAAACACACACTAGGGGTGTGCAAACTGAGATGAGGTCATCACCTCAAACCCTTTGAACCTGAACTAGATGATACTAGCGTAGGGAAGTGTGAAGATAAACTCTAAATGATTCACAATACGTCTGTTATTTGTGACCTTTCATTTGGTGTTCTATTTACACGCCCACGCACAGTACCTTGTTTAGGTGCTGTGTTTTTGTATATATAGGAGGATGTTTATGCGTTCAAAACGAAAAGGTTTAACATTATCTGACATATTAGTTACAGTGTTAATCTCTGTCATTTTTGCTGTTATTTATAATCTTTGGTGGGTGGCATACTATACCGTTCAACCTCTCGGCTTACATCTTGATCAATTGATGTATGGCATGTGGTTTGCAGCTGCTGTTGTGGCCTACCTTATCATTCCGAAAATGGGGATTGCTTTAATCGCTGAATTTGCAGCAGGTGCAGGAGAAACAATTATTATGGGCCGCTTTGATATTCCTACGATTATTTATGCCCTACTCCAAGGTTTAGCATGTGAAATTGTTTTTGCGATTTTTAAATATCAATCACGTGCATTTATGGTAAGTGTTTTAGCAGGGATGGCAGCAGCCATTATTAGTTTTCCAGTTGATTGGTATTATGGCTATTTAAATGAAGTTGCCGCTTGGAATTTAATTTTACTTATTATATTCCGTTTACTCAGTGGTGCTGTTTTAGCAGGGGTATTTCCTTATTATCTTGTGAAAGCATTAGACAAAACAGGTGTTACCAAACTATTCCGCCCTGCTTCTAAAGAAGATTATGATGCATTATAAGGAGCATTCATCGTGTTAAAAGCTACAAATTTACGTTTAAAATACCCTAATGGTCCTAAAAAAATTTTTGATGGGCTGAACATCGAAATTAAAGAAAAAGAAAAAGTACTTTTACTCGGTCCCTCAGGTTCTGGTAAGAGTACGTTGTTGAATGTCTTAAGTGGCATCGTACCCAACTTAATCGATTTACCTATGAAATATGATGACTTAAAGGTTGCCAAAAATGCTGGAGTTATTTTTCAGGATCCTGATTCTCAATTTTGTATGCCACAGGTGAATGAAGAACTTGCGTTTGTGTTAGAGAACCTTCAAGTCCCCCAAAATGAAATGGATCAAAAAATTTCAAAAGTTTTGGAGCAAGTACAATTAGATGTTCATCCTAAGCATGCGATACATCGATTAAGTGGAGGAATGAAGCAAAAACTAGCGGTTGCAGGCACCCTTTTACAAAAAGCGGATACGTTGTTTTTAGATGAGCCTACAGCCATGTTAGATACTGAAGCAACTGAAAATTTATGGACATTGTTAAAAACGTTATGGGAAGATCAAACAGTATTAATTGTTGAACATAAAGTAGAACATATATGGGATGTTGTCGATCGTGTTATTTTAATGAATCATGACGGAAAAATAATTCAGGATGGAACACCTTCTGACATCCTCACCCATTTTGAAGAGACCTTAACAGATTACGGCGTGTGGCACCCTAGAGCATGGCAAGTCGCTCCACCGGTTGTCCAACACAATACACATTCTAATTTTCGCCTTACTTTTAAAAATGGCATCATCAAACGAGGCAAAAAGCACTTATATTCAGTAGACACTTTTCAAGTGCAATCAGGTGATTGGATTGTAATTACTGGAAAAAACGGAGCAGGCAAGACTACTTTTTTTGAATCACTGATGCAACTCATCCCGTATGAAGGTAGCCTTACATTCAATGACACTCCCATTCGTAAACTTAAAACCGCTTCATGTCATATGTTTTTGGTTTATCAAAATCCTGAGCTTCAATGTTTACAAAATTCAGTTTATGATGAAATTTTCATTAATTTCAAGCATCAAAATGCCGAAGATGCCCATGAAGCAACTGTAGAAATGTTAACATTACTGGATTTAATTCATGTTAAATCTCAACATCCCTTTGAACTTTCAATGGGTCAAAAACGCCGTTTAAGTGTTGCGATTGCGTTAAGTACATCCGCAGATATCATCTTGTTAGATGAACCTACATTTGGGTTAGATAGTCATAATACATTTAAACTTATTGATTTATTTCAACAACGTATTCAACAAGGCCAGGCCATTATAATGAATACGCACGATCCAGAAATCATTCAACGTTATCCCACACATCATTACATCATAGAAAATGGAAAAATGTTTGAAAGTAAGGTGACAACATGATTGAATCTTGGAAGTCATATCGAACATTTATGGATAAAGTCAATATAATAACGAAGTTGTTTCTAGGTATCGCATTATTCGTATTTGTGATTTTCGTACATAATTTTGATACGATGCTATACCTTGTCTCACTCATGTTTCTTTTGACTTTGATACTCAGTGGTGCTAAATTCCGAGTTTTATTTATTTTCATCACACTGAGTACATTGTTTGCCATCAGTTCATCACTTTTTATGATTTTTTACGGTAATGGACATCATGAGCTCTTCAAAATTGGATTTATTCGCATTACGGAAGAAAGTCTCGTTCGTGGGTTGCACTTATCTCTAAGAACGTTGGTCATTAGCTTTTTTGGTTTAGCTATCGCGTTTACGTCGCAAGTTATTATGATTTTTTATAGCTTTATGCAACATCTACGCGTCAAACCTAAAATCGCATATGCATTTATGGCTGCTTTTCGGATGTTACCGTTAATTATGGAATCTTTTATCCAATTGAGACATGCCCTTAAAATGCGTTATCAAATGATTCAAAAATCTCATTATCGTGGTACAAAACGGTTTTATCATATTTTAATACCTTTATTAAGTCAGAACATGCGTAAAGCGCATCGTCTTTCTGTCGCAATGGAAATGAAAGGATTCAAAGATGGACCGCGAACGTATTATTATGATGCGCCTTTTAGTTACCGCGATATATTACTTATCGTTTCTATCATTGGTATCGTACTCTGTGCTTTAATGTTGAGTCATTATATACCGATTACTGGCATTACGGATGTACGATAGGTGCTTTGCGTTTTCACGATCTCGATGATGTGAAAAGGCACACCATTTCCTTTCCTACCTTTCCATCTGCAAAGGAAATAACCCGTTTAAAGAGCCCTTCTCACACTTATTGTGTTTGAAGGGCTCTCATGATATATATCGCTAAATGGTATAACTTATACTTCCAATTATGTGGTGACAAATGATGCAACAAATAAGTCTTATTTTAATGCTTTATTGGCAATATCTTTACGATAAAATAATGCGTCGTTTTCAATTTTAGAAACACGTTGATATGCTAATTCTTGGGCTTTTTGGATCGTATCACCTTCACCTAAAGCAAGAATGACACGCCCGCCACTTGTCACAAAATTTTGTGCCTCATCCTTTTTCAACCCACTTACAAAATAATGCTCTAAATCTTCTTCAAAACCAGTCACGTGATGACCTTTTTCATAAGAAGCAGGATAGCCTTTAGATGCTAACATCACACCCACAACCGATTCAGACTTCCATTTTTGTGAAATAGGCTTTTTGTCTTTTAACTCTAAAATATGTGCCATCAAATCACTTTCAAGACGCGTTAATAACACTTGTGCCTCAGGGTCACCAAAACGTGCATTGAACTCTATCACTTTAGGTCCTTCTTTCGTTAAAATAGCACCAATATATAGAATACCAAAATAATGGTAACCTTCTGCTTTTAACGCTTTAGCAATGGGTTGAGCAATACGATCATTCGTTTGACGTAAAACGTCATCACTAATATGCGGAACGGGACAATACGCACCCATACCACCTGTGTTAGGTCCTTGATCACCATCATAAGCACGCTTATGGTCTTGTGCAATCGTTTCAAATGGAACAGCATAGTCCCCATTCACAAATGTCATGACTGAAAATTCTTCGCCTTCCAAAAAGGCTTCAAATACCACTTTATCATTGTCATTTGGATATAACGTATGCACGGCATCGACGGCCTCTTCACGTGTATGTGCAATGATAACGCCTTTCCCCGCTGCTAAACCATCCTTTTTTAATACCACAGGTAATGCGCACGTATCAACATAGTTTAACGCTTCATTTTTGTCATTAATTTCACGATAGTCTGCCGTTGGAATATCGTATTTTTTCATTAAATTTTTGGCAAACGTTTTAGATCCTTCTATTTGGGCTGCTGCTTGATTTGGCCCAAACACTGAGATGCCTGCCTCAATTAATAAATCTGCTAACCCATCTGTAAGAGGTTGCTCAGGACCAATAATCACCCACTCAATCGCATGATTCTTAGCAAAATCAAGAATGGCATCATGGTTTGTTTCAGCAATTTCTGAATGAATGTTTGCTATAGAAGTCATCGCATCATTACCCGGAATGACATCAATATGTGTAACAAGTTTCGATTGATTTAATTTATGCACAAGCGCATGTTCACGACCGCCACTACCAATAACGAGTATTTTCATTTTTAGTTCCTCCATTAATGTTTAAAATGACGTACACCTGTTGTCACCATAGTGATGCCATAACGGTTTGCCATATCTATAGAATCTTGATCTTTGATGGAGCCACCAGGTTGAATAATTGCTTTGATGCCTGCTTTGGCGGCAAGTTCGACTGTATCGTCCATTGGGAAAAAGCCATCTGAAGCTAAAGCAACTTGGTCATTCATTTCAATGGCTTGACGAATGGCAATGTCTGCTGCACCGACGCGGTTCATCTGACCCGCACCCACACCTACAGTTTGATGGTCATTCGCAAGGACAATCGCGTTACTTTTAACCGCTTTTGCCACTTCCCATCCTAGCAACAATGCGTCCCATTGTGCTTCTGTAGGTTGTACATCCGTAACAACTTTCATCTCTTTGCGCGCCGTTTGTACATCATCTTTATCTTGGACTAAATAACCACCAGATACAGAAACAAACTCTTGTTCACCAAAGATAGGCGCCATATCAATTTGAAGTAAACGAATATTTTTCTTTTGAGACAAGATCTCTAGTGCTTCTTCATCGTATGATGGCGCAATGATTACTTCTAAGAAAATCTCATGTAATTGTTGAGCCAATGCTTTAGTTACTGTTCTATTAAGTGCAACGATACCCCCGAAAATAGATGTCGAATCTGCTTGAAATGCATGTTCGAAAGCTTTTTCGATTGTTGCACCAAGCCCTACTCCACATGGATTCATATGTTTCACCGCAACAGCTGCTGGCTCGTCAAATCGTTTTACAAGTGTTAACGCCGCATCTGCATCTTTAATGTTGTTGTAACTTAGAGGTTTGCCATGATGTTGCACAGCACCTGCTAAAGTATTAGATGCTTCAGAGGTACGTACAAAATATGCGTTTTGTTGTGGGTTTTCACCGTAACGTAATGCTTCTTTATTCTGACTAAAGTGATTAACAATGGCTTGGTCATATTCTGCAGTATGTTGATATACTTTTAACATTAATGATTTACGAAATGCTTCATCTAAAGTATTCGATTTTAAACGCTGTAACACTTCATCGTAATCTTCACTATGCACCACTGTTGTCACGTGCTTAAAGTTTTTTGCCGCTGCACGGAGCATCGTTGGCCCGCCAATATCAATGTTTTCAATGGCATCTGCTTCTGATACATCTGGATTTTCCACTGTCTTTTGGAAAGGATATAAATTGACGACAACCATGTCAATAAGGTCGATATCTTGTGCTTTTAATTGCTCTAAATGTTCTTGTTTGTCACGATCAGCTAAAATCCCGCCGTGAACAGCAGGGTGTAATGTTTTCACACGTCCATCCATTATTTCATCAAAATGCGTTAAATCTGAAACGGAAGCAACAGGTATGCCTGCAGATTCAATAGCGCGTAATGTTCCACCTGTTGAAAATAATGCAAAGCCTTGATCAACAAGTCCTTTAGCAAAATCTTCTATTCCTGTTTTATCTGACACACTTAAAATCGCTTTTTTCATTTAGAAATCTCCTTATCGAATAATCTTTTGAATGACTTCAGGATACAATTCATATTCCAATGCTTTAATGCGTTGCTCAAGATCTGTCACTGCATCATCAGGATATATTGGACATTCTCGCTGCGCAATGACTTCCCCAGTGTCCATGCCAGCATCTACATAATGTACCGTTGTTCCTGTTGTTGTTTCCCTGTTGTTTAACGCCTGTTCTACCGCATGCTTGCCTTTATATTTAGGAAGAAGTGACGGATGTATGTTTAAAATCCGTCCTTCATAAGCATGGAGCAGTGTTTCCCCTATTAATCGCATATAGCCTGCTAACACAATCCATTCAACACCGTCTTTTTGAAGTGAGTCACATAATGTTTCTTCGAAGTGCTGTTTTGAAGAAAACTGCTTCGGATCATATGCATAAATATTGACATGATACTTTTGGGCAAGTGAAACACAAGGTGCGCCTGGTTGATCCGTATATAAACCAGTCATCTCGATATTTTCAAGTTTCCCTCTCTCAATATGCTGCATAATATTATCAAAATTGGTACCTGATCCTGACGCGAAAATGGCTATTTTAACCATTTTTACACCCCCGACAAACGAATCGGTTCAGATGTTTCATCTATATAACCAATCGTATAGGCTTCACAGTTTTCTTGTTTTAATAATTCATGGACGCGTTGCTCATCTTCAGCTGATACCACCATCGTATACCCAATTCCCATGTTGAAAATGTTATACATTTCTGCAGTTTCAATTTGTCCTTGTTGTTGTAACCAATCGAAAATACGTGGCGTCGGGAATGATGTTGTATCAATGACCGCTGTTTTCCCCTCAGGTAAAGCACGTGGAATATTCTCAAAGAAACCTCCACCTGTAATATGTGTCATCGCTTTAATTTTCACTTCTTTTTTTACAGCTAATACTGGACGTACATATAAAGCTGTTGGTTTTAACAAAACGTCTAAGTATGAGGATTCATTTGAAAACGTATCATGAACATTGACACCTGATTCTGCAACCAATTTACGCACTAAGCTGTATCCATTTGAATGGATACCATGTGAGGCCAAACCTATAATGATGTCACCTTTAGCGACCTGACTGCCATCAATATAGTCTTCTTTTTCAACAGCACCAACTGCAAAACCAGCAACATCGTATTCCCCTTCATGATACATGTCACCCATTTCTGCAGTTTCGCCACCTATAAGGGCCATACCTGTTTCCTCACAGCCATCACTAATTCCTTTAACAATGTGTTCAATAACCTCTGGAATCACTTTATTTGTTGCAATGTAATCTAAAAAGTAAAGTGGTTCTGCTCCAGTTGTCAAAATATCATTCGCACACATCGCTACGGCATCTATACCTATCGTGTCATGTCGATCGTAATCAATTGCTAATTTTAATTTCGTACCCACACCATCCGTTCCAGAGACTAATACAGGCGCTTTCATATTCAGTTGTGACAAGTCAAATGTCGCACCAAAACCACCTAGACCGCCTAGTACCTCTTTACGCATAGTACGTTCAACATGGCGTGACATGCGTTTTACCGCTTGATATCCCGCTTCAATATCTACACCAGCTTGCTTATATGATTCAGCCATGACTTTACACTCCTCTACGCTTTAATTCTTTTGCTACCGGTAATTCATGATCTACAATTTCAATTGGATATGCTCCAGTAAAGCATGCATTACATTCGCCTTTAGAACCATATTGTTTAAAGACATCATGCATACCCTCTACAGATAAATACGTCAGTGAGTCTGCACCAATCATGTCTCTAATTTCATCAAGATCATATTGCGCCGCCATTAATTCAGCATGTGTTGATACATCAATACCGTAATAACATGGATTTTTAAGAGGTGGAGATGAAATGCCCATATGCACCTCTTTTGCTCCAGCGGATTTTAACGTCTTTACAATATGTTTGCTTGTCGTGCCACGGACAATAGAATCATCAATCACCACGACACGTTTACCTTCAATGACATCACGAATTGGCGCATGTTTCATTCGAACTTGACGTTCGCGTACTGCTTGATCAGGTGTTATAAATGTGCGTCCGATATAACGATTTTTAAGTAATCCTTGTTCGTTTGGCACACCAGAAGCTTCCGAAAAGCCTTTAGCTGCTTGTAACGATGAATCAGGAACGCCAATTACGATATCTGCTTCAACATCCATTTCGTTCGCTAATTGTCTACCTAAAGCTTTTCTCACTTGATAGATAGAGTGCTTACGAAATTCTGAATCTGGACGTGCGAAGTAAACATATTCCATTGAACACATGCGATGATCGATATCAGACGTGTAATGATCGTAGTCAATATCATCTTCATTTGAAAAAGTAATCAGTTCCCCTGGCTCAATATCACGTATATATTCCGCACCAATCGCCGTAAATGCGCATGTTTCGCTCGCAACACAATACGCACCATCAACTTTACCTAGCATTAATGGGCGCACGCCACGGTGATCTCGTGTTGCGGTCAATTGTTGTTCATTTAAAATGACACAACTGAAAGCCCCTTTCATTTGGTTTAGTGCTGATTTTTGATTTGTTTTAATTGATTTTGAAGTCCCCTTAATCAAAAGATGTGCCAGCACTTCTGAATCACTTGTCGTTTGAAAAATACCGCCTGTAGATTCAATCGCTCTTCGTAATTGAAGTGCATTCGTAAGGTTCCCGTTATGGGCTAATCCTAGATCACCTTTGGAATGTTTAAATAAAAACGGTTGCACATTAGACACTTCGCTAGCACCAGTCGTCGCATAACGTACGTGTCCAATCGCGTGTTTATAGCCTTCAAGAGATTTTAATTGTGCATCCGAAATCGCTTCAGTTAATAATCCCATTCCTCTTGCACCAAAGAGTTGTTCACCATTAGAACATACAATTCCAGCACCTTCTTGACCGCGATGTTGTAAACTGTGTAGTGCAAGGTAAGTTAAGTGTGCTGCATGAGGATGATTCCATATTCCGAAAATACCGCATTCTTCATTTAATCCGCGGATGTCATACATGCCTCAATTGCTCCTTCCCATTCACGCTTAATTTCAGATGTTCGACGTTCAATAGTTGTATCAGAACCTTGAACTTTAAATGCATCTTGATCCGTAAATGTACCAATTTTGATTGCATCTTTCATATTAAATTCTTGTCCTGCTTTTACACTTACAATATAGCGACCTGGTGTTTCACTAAAGAACAGTTCTCGTGAAAACGGTAATACAGCATCAATTCCTAAATCAAAATATGCACTCATTCGAGCTAGCGTAATTAATACGCCACCTTTACCTACTGTTTGAACGTGTGACAATTGACCACTTCGAACGGCTTCACGAATGGCTTCACCACGTGCTGCTTCTTCTGTTAAATCCACATGTTCTGATTCATGATTCACGCGTTGATATAATAGTTTTTCAATTTGGCTACCACCAAAATGCGCCTTCGTATCCCCTACTAAATACAACGTATCGCCTGCTTCTGGCTGGAAATTATTCAAATAATCAATATCCTCAATTAATCCCACCATACCAACTACTGGCGTTGGGAAAATGGAAGACGTACGGGTTTCGTTATATAATGAAACGTTCCCTGAAACCACTGGTGTTTGTAATACATCACATGCTTCTGCCATTCCGCGTGTAGAATCAATTAATTGCTGATAAATTTCTTTTTTCTCAGGTGAACCATAATTTAGGCAATCAGTCATCGCTAAAGGTTTAGCACCCACAGCAATAAGATTACGATATGCCTCAGCAACCACCATTTTGCCACCTTCATATGGATCATTAAAAACATAGCGTGCTTCACCATCGATAGTAGAGGCTACTGCTTTATTCGTCCCTTCAACACGTACAACAGATGCTTGTAAACCTGGTTTTACGATTGTATTTGCACCCACTTGTTGATCATATTGCGAATACAAGTATTGTTTAGACGCGATGGTTGGATGTGTTAATAATTTTGTGAACACATCGTCTGCATCAATGTTTGCATAGTCACGTGTTTCTGGCGTGTATTCAGGTTTTTCTCCCTCTAAAATGTAAACTGGCGCTTCGTCTGCTAATGGTTCAACAGGAATATCTGCATAAACTTCACCTTCATAAGTGAGGACGAAACGATTTGTATTTGTCACTTTACCGATAACCGCGCTGTCTAGTTCATAGTAATCGAATAAATCTAAGAATTTTTGTTCTGTTCCTTTTTCTACTACAAGTAACATACGCTCTTGTGTTTCTGAAAGCATCATTTCATAAGGAGAAATACCATGTTCACGAACTGGCACTTTCTCAAGTTCTAAATGAATACCGCTTCCACCTTTTGCAGCCATTTCAGAAGATGATGATGTTAAACCTGCTGCTCCCATATCTTGGATGCCTACAAGTTCCTTATATTGGATTGCTTCTAATGTTGCTTCCATTAATTTCTTACCAACGAATGGGTCACCAATTTGAACAGATGGACGTTTACTTTCGCTTTCTTCTGTCAATTCTTCCGATGCAAACGTCGCTCCATGAATACCATCACGACCTGTTTTAAGCCCTACGTAAATAACGGAGTTGCCTTCCCCTTTGGCAGTCCCTTTTTGAATCATGTCATGATCAATTACACCTACGCACATTGCATTGACAAGTGGATTACCGTCGTAACGTTCATCAAATTCAATTTCACCAGCTGTCGTTGGGATACCGATACAGTTCCCATAACCACCAATACCTGCAACGACACCACGACATAAACGACGATTTGTTTTCTCACTAAGTTCACCAAAACGTAAACTATTAAGAAGATTAATTGGACGCGCACCTATTGAAACGATGTCACGAATGATACCTCCAACACCTGTCGCAGCACCTTGGTATGGTTCAATCGCTGACGGATGGTTATGTGATTCCACTTTAAAAACGACAGCTTGTTGATCACCGATATCCACAACACCAGCACCTTCACCAGGTCCCATTAACACGTGTTCGCCTGTTGTCGGAAATTGTTTTAAGAATGGTTTAGAATGCTTATATGAGCAATGTTCACTCCACATTACCGAAAAAATGCCTATTTCTGTAAAGTTAGGATCACGACCTAAAATACGTTGAACTTTCTCATATTCTGCATCGCTTAATCCCATATCTTGATATAACTTCTCAACTTTAACCTCTTCTGCAGTAGGTTCTAAAAATTTAGGCATGTTGTTCCCTCCAACTTTTCACCATTGATTCAAATAATTTCACGCCACTATCCGTACCGAGTATTTTTTCCAATGCTCGTTCAGGATGTGGCATCATTCCACACACATTGCCTTCCTTAGATACGATGCCTGCAATATCTTCATATGAACCATTAGGATTATCAGTATACTTCAAAATAATTTGATTATTCTGAACCAAATCGTGATACATAGCTTCAGTACAATAGTAATGACCTTCACCGTGAGCGACTGGATAAACTACTTCCTCTCCTTCTTCATATAAATGTGTAAATGGTGTTGCTGCATTTGTAATCATTAAACGTTCATTACGACTTACAAATAAATGGCTATCATTATGTAGTAAAGCACCTGGAAGTAAGCCAATTTCAGTTAAAATTTGGAATCCGTTACAAACACCGAGTACAGGTTTGCCTTCATCCGCTAAACGTTTCACTTCATTTATAATAGGTGCCACACTTGCTACAGCACCTGAACGTAAATAATCTCCAAATGAGAACCCTCCTGGAATGAGCACCCCGTCAAATCCAGCTAAAGATGTTTCGCGATAGTCTACATACTCAGCCTCTACACCAGATTTAATCGCTGCATTAAACATATCGCGGTCACAGTTAGAACCTGGAAATTTAAGTACCGCAAATTTCATTAGTCATTCTCCTTTTCTGAAGCTTCACCTAAAATCGTATAGTTATACTCTTCAATTACTGTATTAGCGAATAATTTTTCGCTTAATGTAGTGACCACATTATGAATGGCTTCGTCAGTCGCTTCATCAACCGTTAAATACAGTACTTTACCAACACGAATATCATTGACTTGCTTGTAGCCTAAGTCGTGTACCGCACGTGTCAATGCTTGACCTTGCGTATCTAAAACTTGCGGTTGTAACGTAATGTGTAATTCAATATTTTTCATGATTAAAGTGCCTCCAGTTTATTTAAAAATGATTCATACGTTTCAATCAATGAGCCAGTGTCGTTGCGATAAACATCCTTATCAAAGTTCTCACCTGTCACTTTATCCCAAATACGACATGTGTCTGGTGAAATTTCATCTGCTAAGAGTAAGTGACCTTCTCGATCTTTACCAAATTCGATTTTAAAATCTACTAAATCCAATTGAAGCTCATCCATAAGTTGAATTAATGCTTGGTTAACTTGCAATGCTTGTGCTTTTAAACTTTGTATTTCTTCTTCATTGGCAATATGCAGGAGTTGAATATGATCCTCTGTAATTAATGGATCGTTCAATTCATCTTTTTTATAAAAGAATTCAACTAACGGCGCATCAAAACGATGACCATTTTCAAAACCTAAACGTTTCGTAATAGATCCCGCCGCAATGTTTCTTACAACAACTTCTAAAGGTACGATGTCAACAGCTTGTACAAGCTGCTCTGTTTCTGAGATGCGACGAATGAAATGACTTTTCACACCATGCTGTGCGATATATTCAAAAATAGCTGCTGTAATGCGGTTATTTAAACGACCTTTACCAGACATTTCATCTTTCTTTGCACCATTTCCAGCTGTTACTTCATCTTTATATTCGATACGTAATACATGTGGTTCGTCCGTTTCATATACACGTTTGGCTTTGCCTTCATATAATAATGCGTGTTTCATGATTTTCTCCCTTCAAAATATGCGACAAGATTTTGTTCAGTAGCTTCAATTTGCTCTGTTAATTGAGTTAAATGGCCCATTTTTCTTAAAGGTTTTCGTGACGTTTTACCATAAATATGCACGTGCCATTCTGGATGTAAGTTAAATTCATCTTCGAGTAAATCTAAATCTTTGCCTAGTAAATTCATCATCACTGCAGGTTTTAAGAGTTCAATATTTTCTGGAAGCGTTTGACCCGTTACAGCCATAATATGCGTATCAAATTGTGAATAGTCACACGCTTCAATAGAATAGTGGCCTGAGTTATGTGGTCTAGGTGCTATTTCATTCACAAATAGTTGATGATTATCATCCACAAAAAATTCTACGGTGAACGTACCTACAAAATGGATAGCCTTCATAATCTTTTTGACTTCTTCACGTGCGAATACTTCATGGTCATCTCTCGCAGGTACGATGGTTTTAAACAAAATTTGATTGCGATGTTCGTTTTCTTGAAGTGGGAAGAATACGACACTACCATCTACTCCTCTTGTAACAGTTAATGAGACTTCCCTTTTTAAATTTAAATATTGTTCAGCGACACATTCTTGTTGTGCAATTAATGTTTTGGCTTCGTCAAAGGCTACATCAGAATTTACTAATACTTGACCCTTACCGTCATAACCACCAAAGCGTGTTTTCACGATGAATGGATAACCGAGTCGTTGACCAGCCTCTTTTAAATCATCTTCAGAAGTAATTTGTAAAAACGGTACAACATGTGCCCCGGCTTTAGAGATAGATTGTTTTTCAATAAGACGATCTTGCAATAATTGAATTGCTTCATATCCTTGAGGAACATTAAAACGTGTCGTTAACTTTTTTAGTTGTTCAGCATTAATATTCTCAAACTCGTACGTGATTACATCTGATTGTTCACCTAATTCGTTTAATGCAGCTTCGTCATCATATGCAGCATGAATAAATTGATGTGCAACGTGCTTAGTTGGGCATGCATTGTCAGGATCCAGAACAATAACGCGATAGCCCATCTTTTGCGCAGATTGTGCCATCATTTTTCCAAGTTGTCCTCCACCAATAATGCCTATCGTTGCTCCAAATTTGAGTTTATTGTAAGTCATTTTGCATATCCTCCACTTTTTCAACGAGTGATTGTTCGTAGGCGCAAAGTTGACGTTGAATCGATTCATCTGTTGTTCCTAATATACGCGCAGCAAGTATGCCTGCATTTTTAGCACCTGCTTTACCAATTGCAGTGGTAGCAACTGGAATACCTCCGGGCATTTGAACGATAGATAATAATGAATCCAGACCCTTCAAACTTTTAGATTCAATCGGTACACCGATGACCGGTAATGTAGTCATAGATGCAACCATACCTGGTAAATGCGCCGCCCCTCCAGCTCCTGCAATAATCGCACGATATCCGTTTTCATACGCATGTGTTGCAAAGTCCACCATCATGTGTGGCGTACGATGTGCAGAAACAACTTTCTTATCGTACGGAATATTAAAATATTCCAGCATGTCACATGCTTCTTTCATAATTTGCCAGTCTGATGAACTTCCCATTATGACCGCAATTTTCACTATGAACACCCTTTCAATCATTTGAAATACCAAACCAATTAGTTGTATATTACAGGTATAGCATAACAATGTGACATGCTTTTTTCAATGCAAAAATCGAACTTTATTACATATTTTCGTTAAATATTTCGGTTTTTAACCGTTAAAACTTAATGAAATCAATGAATGTACGTAAAAAGTTCGAACTATTCAAAGGGAGGATTTAGAATTATGAGTGCAAAAATTTTAGATGGTAAGCAAATCGCAAAGGACTACCGCCAAGGTTTGCAAGATGAGGTTGAAGTTTTAAAACAAAAAGGGTACACACCAAAGTTGTCAGTGATTCTCGTTGGTAATGATGGAGCGAGTCAAAGTTATGTACGTTCAAAAAAGAAAGCTGCTGAGAAAATCGGCATGATTTCCGAAGTGATTCATCTTGATGAAGCTACTTCTGAAGCTGACGTTTTAAAAGAACTTGACCGTTTAAACAATGATGACACAGTAAGTGGTATTTTAGTGCAAGTTCCCCTTCCTAAACAAGTAGATGAACAAAAGGTATTGGATGCGATTGACCCTGATAAAGATGTTGACGGTTTCCACCCAATCAATATTGGTCGTTTATACTTAGACGAGGCAAAATTGATTCCTTGTACACCACTTGGTGTGATGGAATTATTAAAACATGCTGATATTGATTTAGAAGGCAAAAATGCAGTTGTGATTGGACGTAGTCACATCGTAGGTCAACCTGTATCTAAATTATTAATTCAACAAAATGCTACAGTGACAATTCTTCATTCTCGTAGCCAAAATATACATGAACATTTAAAAAATGCAGATGTAATTGTCAGCGCTGTAGGACGCCCTGGAATGGTGAAAAAAGAAGACGTTAAAGAAGGTGCTGTCGTAATCGACGTTGGTAACACACCTGATGAAAATGGCAAATTAAAAGGTGACGTTGAATACGACGAAGTATCAGAAGTTGCTGGTGCCATCACACCTGTACCTGGTGGTGTTGGTCCAATGACGATTACAATGGTACTCAACAATACCTTAATCGCTGAAAAAATGCGTCGCGGTTTAGAATAATCACTTATAAGTAAACGTATTTACGAATAACTAACATAAATAATGATTAGGGACAACCTCTCATAAATAAAGGCCTTCAACTTATGCATATTGCATGTTGAAGGCCTTTTAATAGGTTCATAATTAGGTTAGGTTCTCAATTAATCTTATCTGTTATACATTTACACTTAATCGAGGAACGAATGTTTCAAAGTAAATGTTATCTTCGTTGAAGTTTAACGTTTTAAGTTCTTTAATCATTGATTGCAAGAATGGTGTACCACCACAAATGTACACTTGTGTATCATCAGTTAAATATTGCTTTAATTCTTCAGCTTGTAAGTAGCCTTCTTGATCACGTAAATGATTATGCACGTGAGCATCAGTACCTTGAGCTGTAATGTTATCAATCTCATCCTTAAATGCAACATCCGCTTCAGAAGCTGCAACGTTAATGAATTGTGCTTTAGGTGCTTGTTGAACCGCTTGACGATACATAGAAACTAGAGGTGTAACCCCTACGCCACTACCTAAGAATAATTGTGGTTTGTCTGTATTGTGTAATTGGAAGCCACCTACTGGCGCAGATAAGTTAATGTCATCACCTTCATTAAACTCATCATGGAGCACAGTTGACACTTCACCTTCATGGCCATCTCCAACTTCACGACGCACACCGAATGTTAAGAAGTTTTTATTGCCATCAATAATTGAGTAATGACGTTTTGCACGGTAAGGAAGCTTTTCACTTTCTACATCGACCGTAATGTATTGGCCAGGAATAAATTGACTTAAATCTATTTCATCAGAAACAACTGTAAATGCTTTAATATTATGTGTAATTTGTTCAATCTTTTCAATTTTAAAAGGTTTGAAACCTTCCCAAGCCATATGTGCATAAATATCTTTTTCAACCGAAATAAATGCATCTGCAATATCACCGTATGCTTTCCCCCATGTTTGTATAATAGGGTGATCTGCATCTAATCCTGTTACTTCTTGAATCGCTGCAAGTAAATTTTCACCTACAATTGGATAATGTTCTGGACGTACATCTAACGCACAGTGCTTATACGCAATCTCTTTTACAATAGGTAAAATAGGTGTTAAATCTTCAATATTGACTGCTGCAGCTAAAACAGATTGCGCTAATGCTGTAGACTGAAACCCTTTCTTTTGGTTCGTTTGGTTGAACATATTTCGCAACTCAGGGTGTTGATTGAACATTCTGCCATAAAACTTTGATGTAATTTCTGTACCTTTTTCTTGTAAAACAGGTACAGTTTCTAAAATAATACCTTTTTCTTCTTGTGTTAACATTACAACCACTCCTGTAAAAAAATTTCACTCATAAAGATACCGCCACTTACATTATATTCCCTATTCATATGTAGCATAAGCACGCATTAAGTGACGTATCTATGACATTTACATTATTTTAAAAATTTTAGTTCTAAAGTTTGATGTTTTAGGCTTCAAGAAACAGGTATAATGAACGTGTATTGAATCTTATGGAGGCTATAGCCAATGAACCAAAAATTACTACATTCATTATCTGCGTTAGGCGTATCAGCTACACTCGTTACACCTAATCTTAATGCTGAAGCGACTACAAACCATGTTCCTTCTATTAAAGGAACGTCAAATACTAAAATCACGCTTGGTACACACTACAATCCCCTCGAAGGTGTTAAAGCTTATGACGCCGAGGATGGCGACCTCACTGATCAAATTAAAGTAAACGGTCATATTGATACATCAAAAGCAGGTACATATCAATTAGAATATAAAGTTGCAGATTCTGATGGTGCAATCGAAACAACACACCGTGTCATAGAAGTTATTGATGCACCAGCTGCTGATTAAATCGTATTTTTTTCATGAAAGTTTGTTTGTGCGATGTTATGCAAATATAATTTCATCCATAACATCGCTTCTTTCATATTGATACGATTTCGGGTAATGTTTCTACACCCCTCATTCCTATTGAGAAGCATTTGCCCTTATCTACCTCTTATTGTACGCGTTTACACTCCTAAAAATAAATCGGTATTTTCCCTACAATCAACATTCAATTTCCCCTTCTTTAATATGAAAATATAATTTCAAAACGTTAAAAAAAGCCTATTATAGTAGGTTTTTAAGCGAATTCCTATAAAGATAACACATTTCACAAAATGTACACATTATTTTCATAAAGGCGCTAACCCTTGTCAGTGTTAGAGTCGCAAGGCCTCCAACAAATTAATTTAGACAAATTTCTAAAAAGGCTCTTGTAAATATCACATATTATTTTAAAATTAATGTAAGCCCTACAATTGTAGTATTAGGAGGTCAAAAAAGTGTCAAAATTAAAGTCTTTGCTTCTTGCATTCGGAACACTGATTTTGCTTACGGGCTGTTCTGATGTAGAAGTTTTAAACGCAAAAGGGCCAATGGCGAGTGACCAAAGATTTTTAATCATCTATTCAATTATCTTTATGGTTGCCATTGTTGCTGTCGTACTTATTTTATTTGCTATTTTCACATTTAAATATCGTTACAACAAAACGAGTGAATCTGGCAAGGTACATCATAGTGTGTTACTTGAGTCTATTTGGTTTATCATTCCTGTAGTTATCTTAATTGCATTAATGATTCCAACAGTTAAGTCACTTTATGAATATGAAGAACCACCAAAAGCTAAAGATGAACCAATGGTCATTTATGCAGTGAGTGGTGGTTACAAATGGTTCTTCGCATATCCAGAAGAAAAAATTGAAACGGTTAACCACATTACAATTCCAACTAACCGTCCTGTCACATTCAAGCTTCAAGCTATGGATACTATGACAAGTTTCTGGGTACCTCAACTTGGGGGCCAAAAATATGCCATGACTGGTATGACAATGCAATGGACGTACCAAGCTAATGAAGAAGGTACTTACCGTGGCCGTAACTCGAACTTTAATGGTGAAGGCTTCTCTCGCCACACATTTAATGTTCGTGCAGTTAGTCAAAGCGATTATGACAAATGGGTAAAAGAAGCTAAATCTAAAAAAGAAATCGATCAAGATACTTTTGATAAACAACTTCTACCTATCACACCAAACAAAGAATTAACATTTAGTGGAACGCATATGGCATTCGTGGATCCTGCAGCTGATCCTGAATACATTTTTTATGCTTACAAACGTTTTAACTACACACCTAAAGATCCAAACTTCTATGATGATAAAGAAGGCGTTCTAAGCGAACCTAATAAGCCAGCACGTAAACCACAAATCTCAAATCCAAACTATGAACGTCATGGTATGAAAGCTGTTATTTTAGGTAATAGCGATCCATACGATAATGAGTTCATTAAAAAAGAAAAGCACAACATGGATGAAATGGAATCTATGCATAAAGGTGCTAAAACAGAATCAAACGATAAAAGTGGAGGTGGACATTAATGATGGACTTTCCATGGCATGAGCTTATCGTAAATGGGAACTGGATGATCACAATGGCTCAAATTGGTGCACCATTCTTAGTAATTGGTGTCATCGCTGCCCTAACATACTTTAAGCTTTGGGGATACTTATACAAGGAATGGTTCATGTCAGTCGACCACAAGAAAATTGGTTTAATGTACTTGATTTGTGCTGTTTTAATGTTTGTACGTGGTGGTATAGATGCTATCCTTTTACGTATTCAATTAACAGTACCGAACAATCCATTCTTAGAATCAAATCACTATAATGAAATCTTCACAACGCACGGTGTTATCATGATTATCTTCATGGCGATGCCACTTGTAATTGGTTTAATGAACATTATCATTCCATTACAAATAGGTGCGCGTGACGTTGCATTCCCACTTCTTAACAACATTAGTTTCTGGTTGTTCGTTGCCGGTATGCTACTATTCAACATTTCATTTATTATCGGTGGTTCACCTGCTGCAGGTTGGACTAACTATGCACCACTTGCTGGTGAATTCAGTCCTGGACCTGGGGTTAACTACTATTTAATTGCTATCCAAATCTCTGGTATTGGTACTTTAGCAACGGGTATTAACTTCTTTGTTACAATCATTAAACTTAAAACGCCAAGTATGACGTTCATGCAAATGCCAATGTTTGTTGTTACAACATTCATCACAATGTTAATCATCATCTTAGCATTCCCTGTATTAACAGTAGCACTTGCATTAATGACTGTAGACAGAGTCTTTGACTTTTCATTCTTTACCGTTGCAGGCGGCGGTATGCCAATGCTTTGGGCGAACTTCTTCTGGGTATGGGGGCACCCTGAGGTATACATCTTAGTATTGCCAGCATTTGGTATCTACTCTGAAATCATTCCAACGTTTGCGCGTAAACGTTTGTTCGGTCACCAAAGTATGGTGTGGGCAACAGCTGGTATCGCATTTTTGAGTTTCATCGTTTGGGTTCACCATTTCTACACAATGGGTAATGGTGCATTAGTGAACTCATTCTTCTCAATCACTACAATGTTGATTGCTGTACCTACAGGTGTAAAAATCTTCAACTGGTTATTTACACTTTACCAAGGTCGTATTACATTTGAATCACCAATGCTATTCTCATTAGCATTTATTCCTAACTTTACAATTGGTGGGGTTACAGGTGTTATGCTTGCAATGGCATCTGCTGACTTCCAATATCACAACACATACTTCTTAGTGGCACACTTCCACTATACAATTGTTGCTGGTGTTGTATTTGCATGTTTTGCAGCTATGATTTTCTGGTATCCAAAAGCAATGGGATACAAATTATTCGAGAAACCAAACAAATGGTTCTTCTGGATCTTTATGATTGGTTTCAACGTGACATTCTTACCTCAATTCGTTTTAGGTTTAGATGGTATGCCACGTCGTTTATACAAATATTTACCAGAAGATGGTTGGTTCTTACTTAACGTTATTTCTTCAATTGGTGCAGCAATGATGTCTATCGCATTCTTGATTTTTGTTGGTAACATCGTATACAGTCACTTAAAAGCACCACGTGAAGCTACTGGCGACAACTGGGGCGGCTTAGGTCGTGGACTTGAATGGTCTACAGCTTCTGCAATCCCACCACATTACAACTTTGCGAAAACACCTCATTGGGATGACTTAGATTCATTCGTTGAGATGAAAGCACAAGGTCGTCATTATTTAGATGATCACGATTACAAAGATATTCATATGCCAAATAACACGCATATTGGTTTCTGGATGGGTATCCTATTCTTTATCGGTGGATTCTTCTTAGTATTCGAAACAATCTTACCTGCTATCTTAAGTTTATTAGGTATTTTTGGTTTAATGATTTGGAGAAGTTTCCAACAAGATCATGGTTATTACATCCCTGCAAGTGAAGTTGCAGAAAACGAAGCGCGCTTAAGAAGAGCACGCCAAAAAGAAAGGGAGGCTATGAATCATGAGTCATAAGGTTGATACTATTGATGCACGTACGCATGAAGGTGAATTAAATAAACTCGGTTTCTGGATCTTCCTTACAGCTGAATTTGCCCTTTTTGGTACACTTTTCGCAACACTGTTAACGCTACAACATGGTGGCGGATACGGTGGCATGATGACTACAGATTTATTCGAGTTACCGCTTGTTTTAATTATGACATTCTTGCTTTTAGCAAGTTCTTATACATGTGGGATTGCAATTTACTACATGCGTAAAGAAAAGAAAACATTATTTATGGTCTGGATGGCGATTACAGTACTTCTTGGTGTAGGATTCGTTGGATTTGAGATTTTTGAATTCGCGCACTACGCACATGAAGGTGCAGTACCGCAAGCAGGATCATATTGGTCTAGTTTCTTCTTACTATTAGGAACACACGGTGCTCACGTTACACTAGGTATCTTCTGGATAATCTGTTTATTAATTCAAGTTGCAATGCGCGGACTTAATAAATACAATGCACCTAAAATTTTCATTGTAAGTTTATACTGGCATTTCTTAGATGTTGTATGGATCTTCATCTTCACTGCCGTATACATGATAGGGATGGTGTTTAGCGGATGAGTACAGTAGTCAAACATACAATAGGCTTTATTGCCTCAATCATTCTAACGTTACTAGCAGTTTTCGTAACTCTTTACACATCATTGTCTTTTGAAGCAAAAGTAACTATCATATTTGGATTTGCTTTTATCCAAGCATTTTTACAACTCTTAATGTTCATGCACTTAACTGAAGGTAAAGATGGACGCGTACAACTTGCAAAAGTTATCTTCGCAATCATCATTACATTATGTATCGTTATTGGTACATTCTGGGTTATGCAAGGTGGACACGGTTCTCACTTATAAAATAAAAGCATATAAAAAGAGGCTTACACATTGGTGTAGGCCTCTTTTCTTTGGAATAGGTTATATTAGATAATGCTTAATCATGAGTGCTAAGTCCATTCCCCCTATTTTAAAGCGCATTATAAGAGCCATCTCATTGTATTCGTTACACATTGAGATGGCTTTACTATTTCTTAACACGCTTTCTACATCAAGTTATATTACATCTTATGATTTTGCTTCTTCTCGACGTATTTGTTGTTTTAATTTGCCTAAAAATGTTGCTTTCATTTCGATACGTTCATAGAGTGCTAACAATTTTCCTTTTTCATTTTGCCAGTTATAAATCATTTTAGCTTTTTGCGTATTGGCTTTAACATGTTCATATAATGCTTGATTTGTAAGCAATTCATTGACTGCATATGCAATATTGTGATGGTCGTGTGCATCTATGGCAATGCCTACCTCTTGTTCATTGACGACTTTTGCGATTTCTGGGAAATCACAACTTACTACAGGCACATGTGCCATCATGTATTCAAATAATTTATTTGAGCTCGCTGAATAGTGATTAAAACACACATTTTGTAAAACTTGAAAACCTAAATACGCTTCTCTCGTAATACTAGGTAATTCTTGGAATGGTACTTTTTCAAGAAAGAAAATACGTTCTTTTTCAGATGATTGTTTCGCTTGTTCTTTTAATTGTGCTGTTAATTTGCCTGCACCTATAAAAACAAGTACCCCTTCTTTAATCAGAGGCATCGCATCAATAAGCTTTTCTAATCCTCTTCCTTGTTGTAATCCACCTTGGTAAAGTAAAATCTTCTCATTTTCTGAAAGCCCTAATTTCTGATGTAGATTCACTTTTGGTCGCGTATTAATATCATAGAGTTCCGAATAATTGTAAAGTGTTTGAGGATAAAAGCCATAAAGCTTTTCATTGTGCTTTGCACGCGTATGATTTTCAACCATCATTTCATCAACAAAGCGTAAAAGAAAACGTTCAATCATTTTAATTTTTCTTTTATCATACCCAGTACGATCGGATTGTACTTCATGACTATCATATACGAGTGGTTTAGGTTTCAAACGCAATTTTGCACATATAATGCCTTGCGGTAATGTGTTCAAATCATTCGAATGGTAGATATCCGCTTTAGTCATGTACCCTTTAACAATCATGCGTGCAATGATGGCACTATTAATAAAAATTTTTCTCGCTTTACGTTGTTTCATTACAATTGCGCTCGCTAAAAGCATAATCAGATAACTTGTTAAAACCATAACATTAACGAAATATAATCCTATTGCGATGGTTGAAGCAATCCCTCCTACTACAAGTATAAAGGGTTTTCCAAAATCAGAATATGCTTGAAGCAACGCCGGGTATCGTTTTACACGATGGACACGAAACCGCTCATTCATTTTTTCAAAAGCCTGAATGGCTGGATTTTTAGGATCATTGATGGCAATTAAATCCACATCATATCCCGTCTCTGCCAGCGTTGTACATTCACGATTGACACGGGCATCATTTGTAAAATGGTTCCAAACAAACATGCCTACTTTTTTCATATACACCCCTCCTATGTATCGATTTATATTCTGTCATTACTTATAAATTATGAAACATATCACTGTTCGATGTTTCATACGCATGCTCATCATTTAAATTCTATCAATAGTTTTTCGTGTGATAAGGCATTCATTGCACAGCATTAGTAATGATACATACAATTGCTGTATTCATCCCCTACCTACTAATCATTTCTAAACAATCGTAATTTTATAGGTTGCTTAACTTACAATCTGCCAAAATATCCCTGCAATAAATAAACCTAAACTCGCAAAAACAGGAATAAATGTAGTCCAATGTACTTTTTCTAATTGAGACTCATCAATGGTATCGCTGCGCTGTTGTTGTAAACGCAGCATTTTCTTTTTATATGCTAATTGACCTTGTTTATCGCGTGCTTTAAATCCACGAATTAATGTATTATAACGATTCACAACGTGGTTGACTTCACCATACTCAATCATTTCACCATAATGTATCCATATGGCTTTATCACACATATTTTTAATTTGCGCTGCTGAGTGTGAGACAAAAAATATTGTTTTACCTTGTTGTTGTAAATCTTTCATTTTTGAAATACATTTATTCGCAAATGTTTCATCCCCGACTGACAACGCTTCATCGACAATTAAAACATCTGGATTGGTATGAATCGCAATAGAAAATCCTAAACGTGCTTTCATACCGCTAGAATAACTTTTGATAGGTTGATAGATAAACTCATCTAACTCTGAAAACGCCACAATATCATCAAATACATCATTAATCTCTTTGGATGACATCCCATGCATTAAACATTTATATCGAATGTTTTCTTCACCTGTAAAATCATTTTTTAACCCTGCTGATATTGCAATAAGTGATGATTTCCCATTAATATCCACAGAGCCTCTTGAAGGCATTAACACTTCAGCAAGGATATTGGAAAGTGTCGATTTACCTGAACCATTCAAACCTATTAAGCCCACTGATGTCCCTTCTTCAACTTCAAAAGAAATATCATATAACGCATAATAAGGCTTCGGCTTATAAAAATATCCAAATGATAAGAGTGAAATGATTTTACTTAATTTATTGTTATTCAAATCATAAATTTTCGATACATGGTCTACTTTAACTTTGTACGTCATGTCATCACCTTGTTTATGTTATTTTTCCGAGTTAAAACGTGCTACATTGTTTTTTATACGATTAAACCCATCGATATAATGTTCAAAATCTTCCAGATGCGTACGTATGATATCTTCATCTTGATCCATAATACTCTTTTCTTCAGTAAATGCCCATATCGCTTTACCGCTTCCTTTATAGTCACTTAATTTTGAAGGAATGTACGGATTAATAGATTTAATGCCTTTAGTATGTGCATCAAATAATAATAGTCCATCTAAAAGTGTAGTAATGTTTAAGAATTCAAAATAACCGACTAAAGAATGTAAGACGATATAATCATTGAAATCACTGTTACGATGCAGTGCTTTGACATTTCCTTTCACATTTGTAAAACAATGAATTTTGAAATTCGTTTCACCTTTCGCTTCTAAATATTTACAAACTAATTCTATTTCGTTAAAACCACGTGTTTCATAAAAATTACCGAAATAGCCTAAATTAATGACATCTGGATCAACAGTGTAATGCGTCATTTCTTTACGATAGTCTGATTTTAAAGGGATAGGATGGCGTGAAATTACTGCTCTTTGACGAATAGAATGTTTTAACGTATCGTCAAAACGCGCAATCATATATTCTAATTGATTTTCGTTTGTAAAGATAAGTTCGTTTGCATCAGATAAAGCTAACAGTTCACATACATTGAACACATTATCATCAACCAACGCTTTAAGTTCTGGTTTAAGTTGAGATTTAATTGTCTCAATATACTGAGTATCCTCAATCGGCGCAAACCGCAAATCACTTGTCACTGTGGAATGCAGCGGATCTGAAAATTCCGCACGCCAAAATATATCTGGGTACTTTTGTTTGATTTCATAAGCTAAAAAGTGCGATTGTGGAAACATTGCACGTGAATATAAATGCTGATATGTTTTAGAGTTTTGTCGTAAAACCTCTAAGCCTTGTTCAACAAATCCGCTAATACTTTCCCAACTAGAGAATGCTTGCTTAGCTTCTAATTGGTAGTGACGATCAATAAGATGATGCGAGAGTGATGTTAATTTTTCATCCGTTTGACGTAGACGTGCCATATTGTTAGATATCACATCCACAATTTCGTTTTTATCACGAATACGCTTTGCCATCACGTTGCCACTCGTATCAATATATGGTGGGAAACAATAGGCAATTACTAACGTTTCTGCTTTATCTTTATTTAACAAATGATAATTAAATTGATCCATTGATTGATAGATATAGGCATAGAGTTTGTCGCGTGTCACTTTATCTTGCTGATCTAAATAATGACGGATACCTTCTATAAGTATATTCGCTTCAGGTTTTTGCATCACATTTGAATGCATCATCATCGTTTCATTATATATTGCTTTAATCGTTTCAAGTGCTTGGATGACATCGTTAGATGATTGTATTTTAGGCACTTTCTGCACCTCATTATGGTGCCCCTTAATCGCATAAGATACATGATACGTATGATTCACGACTTCATCGATATAATGACGCATATATTGATGTAGGCGATAATGTAAATTTAATTTTTTTATCATGTAGGTAGGATATATTTTTTGACTACCCGCACCATACACAACAGATTGTGCTAATTGTTCCGTTTTAATTCGCGTTTCAATGCGTGCGTCGTTTTTAAAATAAAAACAACAATGCGATTGATTAATACGTTGTGTCACAAATTTAAATGAGTATTGGAATGCCCTATCATCAAAATAGTAAAACACATGCTGTTCATCTTTTAATGGTGAACGTACAAACTCAGCCAACGCATCCTGTGTTTCAAAAACGACAATGACTTGCTCAAATTGGTCCACTATGGGTTGTAGAAATTGAATGTCGCATTCATCTAAAAACAATATATAACTGATACCTTTTTGAAAATGGTGTGGTTGAAATGATTGGATGGATTTCAATGCTTCATTAATGAACGTATGCGCTTGTCTACGTTTAGGTTTCTGCATTGCTTCTAATTGTTCGGGACTATATGTTTCTTCCTGCACATTCATCTTACTCTCACCCTTTTCAACATCAATTTGACTAATTTATATATATTGCGTTTATTGACTTTTTTCTTATAATACGCAATACGCTCCATATTATTAATGAAAATTTCATTGTCTAAATACTTTTTCTTGTA
Organism: Staphylococcus agnetis; assembly: GCF_002901865.1. Lineage (GTDB taxonomy): Bacteria > Bacillota > Bacilli > Staphylococcales > Staphylococcaceae > Staphylococcus > Staphylococcus agnetis. The sequence goes on along the minus strand of NZ_PPQF01000017.1, from coordinate 33,215 downwards.
TTTCCAAGCACTTCTTTTAAATTTATGTAATTCACGAAATGCATACTGCATACGTTTATGTGTTGCCAAATACGTTTGATAAAGATCGTCATAGTCGTTTTTAACTGTCAGTAACTCTTGCTTCAAACGCATATCATTCATCACTGGACGCTCACGTGCTTCTCTAAATTCTGATTTAAGTTGCTCATACAAATAGCGATTATGCTTATTGTCAAACGGGACGATATCATTGCCAAAAAATTCGATATGCAATGCGCCTTTACTGTAATAGTAAATATTAATTGTATAGTCATTTATAAGTTTTCCAATGATAGCTTCTACATGTTCAAATTGCACATGGAGGGATTGAAAAATGAGTTTAACTGTTACATGGCTTTTTAGATGATTTACAATTTCTTGATAAATCATCATTTGTACATGATTGATGGTTTCATCAAAATAAAAGTTAACCTTTTGTAAGTGTGGCATGTGATTGACAACGCGTTTTAATAGTTCGACATCATTTTCACTACTTTTAAACCACACATCTAATACTTTTTCCCCTTTTGATAAATGTTTAGAAATGATAAATTCATTATTGACCAAGTCGATCCTCCTCTCTTAAAAGACTTTTATCTCTTTGGTTTCCGCTACTTTTTGTGTGTTATTTTGTTGCACAAAAGCTTTAATTCTATATTTTCCTGGTTCTAATGACAGTTGAAATACATTTTGCGCTTGATACATTAATTTTTCTTCGGGAATCGATTGCCCTTTCTTATAAATGTATAATGCATATTTCATCTGTTCACCTGAACTACAAATGGTAATCGTAACCTTTCCTTCTTCAGTTTGATCCGCTATGATTTCATCAATTCTTAAAGTAGCTGGATTATGGTCTAATAAAATAGACGTCTCTAGCATTATGTCCTCTAGTTGACTCTCTAAATATTCATATGCTTTTTTATAATCAACATTAGTCATTTAAAATCACCTCTAACTCTTTTTGGATGACAATATCATTGCCAGTTAATGCTTGAATCTTAGAAGAAGCAGCGCGACTCATTTTTTTAAATTGTGTTGGATTTTCCACTAAATAAGTAATCGCTTCAACCATTTGGTCAACGTTATTGCGTTCAGCTAGAAATCCTGAAACACCATGTTCTACAAAATCTGGTATACCACCAATCGCATTTGAAATAGGTACTAAACCCGAACTCATTGCTTCATTGAGTGACACCCCTTGTGAATCATGTCGGCTCGGACCAAGGTAAATACCGTGATGTGCATGCAAGCCTGAAATTTCATGTTGCGGTACAAACATTTTATTTAAACTCACATTATTAAAATTCCGCAATGGCGCCGTCAACGTATCAAATAAAGGTCCATCGCCATACAGTGAGAATTGTAGTTTTTTAAACCATTTCTTTTGAGAAAGTTTTAAGATAACTTCCACCGTTAAATCGTTAGCATAGTTTTTAGCCGTATAAGGTCGAATCGATAAAATGTGAAAACGCGCATCCTCATTTTTCTCTTTATACGGAAACATATGCTTATCAATAATATTTGGTATTATTTTGTACGTTTGAGGTGAAACGCCTACAAATGGATCGACGTAATATTCTTTCAAACCTCTCGAAACATATACAAACTGAACATTCATATCTTGGCGTGTCATTAATTTTTCAAAAAATGCACGTTGATACGGATAATGTGCATCTTTTTTTCTTAATTGTTCATTTAGCGTTTTCGCGGATGCTAAATAATTGTAATATCTTGTGTACCAAGCTTCTGCCTCAAAACCATGTATCCATACTGCCACCTTAGGTTTGTGTTCTAGGCGTTCAATCGCTTGAAACATTTTATAATTAATAAAATGAAATAATAGTTTGTCATATTGGTTATATAATAGGTGGTTGTATAATTGTGCTTCATTCATATACATTATTTTCACACCATCATAATATTCATCACGTTTAATCTTAGTTGTAAAAACAACGATAGTGATATCTAAACCATGTTGTTGATACCCTTTCACTCTTCTATGAATAAAAGCATTAGCGTAAATTTTATCTTTGTTGGGATACGCATTTGTAACTAATAAATAACCCATCATTTAACCTCGCTTTGTAACTTTTTTATTGCTGATTTCAGTTCATCATCATCTGGTCGTTTCATTGAATCATATAAGTGATAAATATCTAAAAATGCTACTACCACTGGCTTGTCGACGTAAGATGCACGATTGATACGTGCGATATACCAATGTTTCATATAAAAATTAAAACGATATTGCATATACGTCTCTAAATAACCATGCTGTTTTAAAAATTTAATTTTTTCTATTTCTAGCTTGTAATACTTCTTAAAAAATGATGCTGAAATTGAATTTGTCATAGATTGTGCTATTGCTGCGTAATACGTATGAATGATTGCATCAACGACTTTTACTTTACGCGCAAAGTGCATCACATTAAGAAAAAATAATGAATCCTGGCCGAGTGCTCCTGCAACCATTTGAATGCCATGCTGACGAATAAATGACGTTCGTGCCACTAACGCTTGAATGCTTGCAGTCTTAAGTTTAGATTGCTTAAGTAATGTCACAGTATCCTGTGTCATATCCTGGTGCATCGTATTAACAAATTGTTGATAATATGCATGAACTCGCGTTTTCTCATTGTCTACTTTAATCATATTCCCTACCACGACGTCCAAATTATCATCTGCTTGAATCGCATCTAAAAGTTGGTTGATGCCCTCTCCAACCCACTCATTATCTGGATCGAGGAAAGTCATGTATGGCGCACGTGCATGGGTCATTCCAATGTTCCTTGGTGTTGAAGCACTGCCTGAAGCGGCTTCTAGAGTGACTACTTTAATATTGTCATACCATTTTTCATAACGTGCGATTGTATTTCGAGTCAAAAGATCTGTCGATCCATCATCCACTAAAATGACTTCAAATTGATGAAATTGGGGATTACGGATGATTGATCTTAATGCTTTATGTTCAAGATGCGCCCCATTATTATAAATAGGAACAATGACACTCAATACTGGTTCTGAATACGTTAATGATTTTGGCGCTTGGTTCAAAAACGTCATATCTTGTGCATAGCCTTCATGCATTGCTGTATCTCTTTTAAATAAAGTATGTGCTTTATGCTCATACTTTGAAACATATTGATTACCTTGTGATGATTTCGTAATAAATGATGTATTCGTGAATGCTAAAGGTAACACTAAGTTATCTAAATATTCTGGTTGATAATCTTGTGTTCCTTCAAAATATGTGTAAAATGGCGTTTTAACATCATCTATGTCATGAACACACACTTTATTTGGATAGTATTGTTGTGCAAACATTTGATGTGCACGTTTATCTTCAGCATCTATAATCACTGATATTTGCGGCCATTGCGTCGGTTTACAAGTGAGGTCACACCATTGTGCAATTTGTTTTAACCATTCAAATTGATTATAGTGTTTCACAACCTGGTGCTCACCAATTTTACGAGCGCGTTGTAATAATGCAGTGTCTAAATTTAAAGTGGCTGCCACATCTTTTTCATCAAAGATGATTTGTACTTGTGGCATCTCTGCATTGATAAATGTGTTGTAATTTGAAAATATAAAATTCGACATTCCTTGTAGTTCAAAAATACGATTGGCACACATTGTTGTTGAATATTTAATCGTATTAAGGTTAATCGCAAACGGATGTTTTTTATGCATCATCATAGTGTAATCATGTGATAATGGCGCAGCGATATTTGAAATAAATTCTGCCGGGAATTGGTATTTAAGTTGATTCAACCATAAGTTACGGTCGTAAATTGTTAAATCATAAGCACTCTTAAGAATACCATTAAAAATTACCCTGGCATCTTGATTGCGTTCAGTATACTTTTCAATCCATGAGCCGGCAAAAACAACCTCTTTTGTGTTTAATGACGATTCAATACCCACTGAATTATGTTGTCGTAGGTTAATCGGAAATTTCAAATGATACACACGTTGATGATTGACGTGTTTCTGGTATGTCGGTATTAACGCTGCTTCAGTCGTTACAATGACATCTGCCAATTGTGCATGCGGTAAAAACACATCAAAATTAACGGGATCTTCTTTATTGAAAAAGATCACAGGGATGTTTTTAGATTGATAATAATGAATGATTTTTTGTAATTCAGCAAACTTCTCTCTATTGGGATTGGTCACACCATCCCAATAACCATCTATGCCTTTCCAAGTTGAAGCGACAATAATTAAATCATAAGCGTCATCAATGAATTCATCATTTAAATATGTGAGATGACACACCCCTTTTAATGCATCGTATAAGAATGTGTCTGCTATAATACCTACTTTTAAATCTAACTTTTGATATAAATAAGCATCTAATTCCATATCTTGAGGTGTTTCAAATAAAGCTTCTCGTTGACCTTTACCGTATTGGTGAAAAGCTTGAATATAATCAATATACATGTTTAAAAATGAGGCGTTATTAATATCATAAATTGCCTTATCTGGACATTGATTCATGCTTTCTGAAATGTGTTTTAAAGTATTTAATTCTGCGTTATCATGAGTAATTGTTTCACGCGTCATTTGAAAAGGTTTAGGTTTACCAAACAAGATATCTTTAATTGTATTTAAGTTCATGAACGTCTCTCCCATAGTTTAATTTGGATACGTCCGAGCCTAGATTCTCTAAGTTTCAAATAACGATTCAATATTGTATCTTTCATTTCAATTAATTGCGCAATTTGACCTTGTTTTTTGATGTTATCTCCAAGCAGTTTTTTTACAGCTAGTTGTTGATGTTGGTTGTGTAATTGTTGCGTTATGTATAAATGTTTTGCAATGTATTTCCAATGACAATCTATATGTATGGGTGTCGTTGCTTTCGTTTTGCTATCAAAACGTACTGTAGGCTTTTCAAATTGAATAATCGTGAACTGGCTTAATTTAAAATCATAATCTTCAAATAGCATAAGAGAAACTGCAGATTTCGGCACGAAAATACGTTGTTCCTGAATATGGAGCGCAAGCGTATCATCGTGTTCATATAATACTTGGGCATAAGTCGGATGCTGATGTAATCGAATTTCGTCCTCCAATGCTTCATCTCTATATCCATTTAAAACCGGCGTATTGATATGAACGTAGCAGTGCGTATAAGACAATGATTCTAAAAAAGTTTTAATTTCAACATCCATTTAAACACCTCTTAATTTCCCAGTAAGTCTAGGAAAGTTATTTTCCCAAATGAACTGTTTATCTCTTAAGTTTTTAGTTTGAGAGATGATGTGATCTAATAACTCTGGATTCATTTTAATTTGCTCGATATAATCAATAATCTCTGTAGTAGAGGCTCCTGCTTTGGCAAAACCTAATTGTTGACTATTTATCAGTTCGCCTGTATAGCCACCTACATTACTTACCACTGGTGTACCAGAACAGATGCTATCTACGATTTTACCTGGCATCACATTCATAAACACGTCACTCGGCTCTAATATAGACAGAGAGACATGATGCTTTGAAATCACTTTTAAACACGCATCTCTTTTCATTGGCGGAACTAAATGAATTGTTGACAAATGCTCACGCTTAACAGCCTCTCTAAATACATCTGCTTGCACTCCGTAAATAATGGCTGTCATATGGATGCCTATTTCATTTAATCCACGCGCAATGTCGATCAATTGGTCAACATTTTGGGCATAGCCGATATTACCTGTATAAACTACAGAAAACATTGTTTCCTTAATCGGATTTAAGCATTCTGATTGAGATACAGCGTTCGGTAAATAGACCATTTCTCGATTTTCATTCAACATTGCATTGATATATGATTGAAAATACGGATTGTTGACAACAATTTCATCAGCTTGTTGATACATTTGTTTTTCTAACCATTTTAGTAAAGGGAGTAGAAATTTAACTTTTATTTTCTTCAAACATAAAAAACTATCCGGCCATAAATCTCGTATTTCTAAAAAATATTTTGCCTTTTTATTGCGTTTAAAAAAAAGTGTTGCCCATGCTAAGAAGATATTTGGGCTAGAGACATATACATTTGCATAGTCACCAAGTTTCCCAATATACATACGTACTTTTATCATAAGTTCAATATAATAAAATAGACGATGTACTAAGTCAGAATGTTGCTTTTGGCAATGCATGCGAATTCTGATAATACGGTACCCTTCTAATGCATTCAATTCTGAATCATCATAATAGGCATCATCTTCAAATAGTGCATGATTGGGATAGGAAGGTTCAGTCGTAACAATTAAAGGTTCATATCCAGCTTTTTCAAATTGTTTATATAGTTGTTTCATACGATTGGCTGCCGAACCCAATTCAGGATAAAAATTTTGACTGATTAATAAAATTTTACCTTTCATAATGAGTCCTTTCTTCCATATTATAGGAAATCTAATAAGCGATCTTTAAAACGATGGTGTACTAATGCACCTAAAGTTAAAACGAGTAACGTGAATGACCAATAATAAAAATGGTCAGCCGCTGTCCCATACAACATCGGGCTATGATGTACAAAAGCGCTTCTATATATTTCAACTAAATACGTAAATGGATTGAGTCGCGCTATCGTTTGTAATATAGGCTGAGCTGAACTAAGCCCCCAAAATATAGGCGTCATAAAAAAGCCTAGTCTCAAAACATTTTGAAGTACATTTTTTGTATCTCGTATCACTATAACTAACGAGCTCATCAAGAGTGAAATGCCAAAAATGGCAGGGAATGCCGCAATAATAAAATAAATAAAAAGACTATACTTCCAAAATGGCACATAACCATGTAATACCGATACTACAAATAAAATACTCGTCATAAAAAGTAGATTAAATAATGTATTGGTAAATGAAATAGATAACAACACAGACGATGGGAACTTCATCTTTGTAACGAGACTTAAATTGGATTGAATTGCATTTGCACCTGAATTAATACTTTGCGAAATAAATAACCACGGAAATAAACCAGATATTAAATGCACAATAAAGGGAGCGCCATCAACTAGGCGATCTCCCCCTCCTCTAAGCCCTAATCCAAAAATCAAATAATAGACTCCGACTTGCATCATCGGTTGTAAAATATTCCAAAAAACACCCAAGTAATGATTTGAGTATTGACTTTTCATATTATAGACAGCGAGTTGCAAAATTTGTTGCCAGTTTTCAATTTGTTCTCTTAGAATGATGATTAATGCTTTCACAATATAACCTACTATCTAAATAAACTTATGATTGTTGATCAAATTCATATAAGTTACCGTAATTGTAGTAACGAACGGATTCGAAGTCGTGTTGCATCACATTTTTCGTATCGAAAATAACTTTATCCTTCATAGATGAAAAGTCTTGATCCGTTAAATGTTTAAATTCTGAGTGATCACTAAGTACTAGAACTAATGAAGCATTTTGCACAGCTTTTTCAAAATCTTTTTCTACAAAATCTAATGCCACATGTGGATCGTATGTCACAACCTCTAAAGACGAATCTTGACGTAAAACTTCATAAATATCGAATGCCGGTGATTCACGTATATCATCGACGTCCCCTTTATACGTTAAACCAAATACAGCAATCTTTTTACCGTTTAGTTGGGCAAGCATGTGCTTTGTTTTTTCAACAACATAATTGGGCATAGAACGGTTCACTTTACGACCTGTTTGAATTAATGGTGAATGCTCAGGATCTTTAGCAATAATGAAATATGGATCAACCGCTAAACAATGTCCTCCTACCCCTGGTCCAGGTAAATGAATATTGACACGTGGATGCTTATTCGCCATCTCAATCACATCAAGCACATTGATGTTTAAATTATTGCTGATTTTAGCAAGCTCATTCGCTAACGCAATGTTTAAATCGCGATATGTGTTTTCCATTAACTTACTCATTTCAGCTGTACGCGCATCTGTTTCGATCATTTCACCTTTTACAAACGCACTATAAACACGCTTACCTGCCTCTATACATGCAGGTGTTATACCACCGATAATACGATTGTTATTGATTAATTCTTCGAGTATTTTCCCTGGTAATACGCGCTCTGGGCAATGCACGAGATATAAATCTTCCCCGATCGTAAAACCTTGTTGTTCTAGATATGGTTTTACGTAATCATCCATCGTGCGTGGTGCAATTGTTGATTCAACGATGACTGTATTCCCTTTCTTCAGGTATGGTACGATACTTTTTGTTGCGCTCATGACAATGGAAATATCACAAGATTCGTATTCATCATCATTATTTGGTGTTGGCACAGCGATGATAAATGCATCTGCTTCTTCAGGTGTGAGTGAGGCTTTAAATTTACCAGTAGCCAACACCTCCTCATAAGCTTCTTGTAGACCTGGCTCCTCTATATGAATATGACCATTATTTAAACTATTTACAGCTTTTTCATTAATATCAACACCAATAACATCTACACCATGTTTTGCGAACATAATAGATGTTGGTAACCCAATATAACCTAAACCGACAGTCGTTAATTTCATTTCATACACCTTCTTGTTTAATCAATATTATGCGTTAGACTTAAAAGATATTAAACCTATATTAATTCTTAATTAAATCCGACACGATTTCAATCCTAAAGCTAAATTCTACCTTAATTTTACACTAACTTACATTAAAATTAAATTTAAGTTAACATTTTTTACACTTTCTTAATAAATATCGTCGCCACTTTAAGTTGTCTATGCGTTTAAACACCTAAATGCGCACCAAAATAAATAATAAATAATTAAAATATAACCTTTCTAAATGTAATTATTTCAATTAAATACAAACAGCAATTAAAATACGGATGTACTTGTCTATTCACCTTCTACCCTTTTTTACTTTACTAATACTGGTATAAATAAAAAACTGTCAACAATAGTCGCAACTACGTTGACAGTTTTTTTATAAGCACATTCCTGCTCTAAATCTTTATACAGTGACGTCACATTCTTATAAGTGAACATCATTAGGTGACATACTGTATAACGTTAGAAGCTTGAATAGCTAGGGTTATATTCCCCATAAACGTCGCGTTATAAATACGTTTGTTTAAAGGTTTGAACGACTTGATCAAAATTGGCCACTTTAAGGGAAAAATAGATTTTCATTTTAGGTTCAGTACCTGATGGACGAAGCGCAATAAACCCTTCATCAAAAGTAAACCGAATCACATTTGATATAGGCAAAGTTATGTTTTGTTGTTGCCCCGTTTCAACATAAGTTGTTGTAGCCGTGCGATAATTTTCTATCGTCTTTATCTTTAAACCACATAAATGCGTATCATGATATTTACTAAAATGTGTCATCAGTGCACTAATTTTATCTTTACCTTCTTTTCCTTCATACACAGGTGAAAGGGTCATATCTTCAAAACGACCTACTTCTTTATAAATTTCTTGAAGTGCATCATAAAGTGTTCGACCTTCACGATATAACTCTTGTTTATACTTTACCAATAAAGGAATGCATTGAATGGCATCTTTATCTCTGGAAAAATCTTGAATTAAATAACCATGACTTTCTTCATAGGCTAACACCAATTGTTGATTGTGTGTAGCACGTTGATGAAGTTGGTCTGAGATATATTTAAATCCTGTTAAGACATTTATGCACTCTAAACCTAGCTTTTGTGCCAATGCCTCACTTGTTGCTCCTGTGACAATCGTTTTAACAACATATTTATGATCATGATTATGCATCAATTCTTGGGCACGCCACTTCATTAACATTAAGCCTATTTCATTGCCATTAAAAAAGTAATGTGAACCATCGTCATAGCGTTCAATCATTCCAAAACGGTCTGCATCAGGATCCGTGGCTACTATCAGTTTAGCATTGGCTTTTTCTGCACATTTTAATGCATGTTGAAACGCTATAGGGTCTTCAGGATTGGCAGTTTTACATGTAGGAAAACCGCCGTCAGGAATCGATTGTGCCTCATCAATTGAAAAATTTTCAAAACTTAAGCGTTTAAATATATGTGCAAGTATTGGTAGACTCGTCCCATGTAAACTTGATAACAGTACATGTGCACCGTGATCTTGAATACCTTGATAAAGCTTTGTTACATGCGAGATATAGTCTTCGGTAACCGATTGAGGTAAGTCACGAATGCGTCCTTTTTCTTTTAAAAGGTCTAAAGATTCAACACCAATATTTAAAGGTGAGTCAATAGCGTTAATATACGCGCTTAATAGTTCAGAGGCTTCTGGTAATAATTGGCCTCCGTCACGACCGTACACTTTAATGCCATTGTAATCACTAGGATTATGGCTTGCAGTAATCATAATACCTGCATCAGCATTTAAATGCCTTACTGCAAATGATAATTCAGGTGTTGATTTATAAGTTTTTGACACAATCACATATACCGACGCTGTTGCTAATACCTTAGCCATTTCTTTAGCAAAAGCTTCCGATAAATAGCGTGTATCATAATGAATTACGACTAAAGGTTCTACTAAATCACGTCGAAGGAAATGCGCTAAACCTAATGCCACTTTTCGTACTGTAAATTTGTTTAATCTACCTGGCCCTAGCCCAAATTTACTTCTAATGCCAGCAGTACCAAAAGTTAACGCATCTTCAAATGCGGCTTGACGTTCTTGCTCATTTTGCTGGTCATAGAAGCTTTTAACGAAACTTTCTTCTAAACGTGACATCCATTGTGCCTTCAAAATGTGCACCATCCTTAATTTATAATTTAATAAACTACAACATCATTATTATACATGATGGAGAAATGTGTTGTGAAACAATCCTCTATATTTAATTAACTTTAACCCCCGGAACATGCGATGCTACATTTCACACTCGAGATACTCATACGATTTGAGTTCAGGTGTACCGCACTCATAAACATAGAATGATGTAAACGCTTATTTTATCACAATTGTGTTAAAATCATTGAAAGACTGTTATATTTTCCTATACAATAAGGAATCATAGAGATAAAATACACTTTTATAGGAGCAACTTACAATGAATAAAGTTTTCAAATACGTACTGTATTTGCTAGTGCTTATACTCGTAATTGTTCCTGCAATATTTGCTTTTATTTTATTTAATTCGTCAAGAGATGCTTTTGACGATTCTTTTTCGCAAAAAGATAGAAGAGAATCTGTAATGCGTCAACATAAAGTCAATCCATCTAAAGAACCTGTATCCATACTATTTTTAGGTATTGATGATAGTGATGCACGTAGAGAGAATGGACAAAGTGTCGAACAGTCACGAACGGATGCAATGATTTTATCAACATTAAATCCTGATAAAAATCAAATTCGTTTGTTAAGTATTCCTCGTGACACTTTAAGCTACATTCCAAAAGTAGGCTATTACGACAAAATAACGCATGCACATGCCTACGGTGGGCCAGAATCATCTATGGACACTGTTGAAAAAGCATTAAACATTCCTGTCGATTATTATGTACGAATCAATATGGATGCTTTTGCTGAAACTGTCGACGAACTCGGCGGCATAGAATACGATGTTCCATATGATCTTAATGAGCCAAACCGAACAGATCAAGGTCGAATTAAAATAAAAAAAGGGAAACAAGTTTTGAACGGAGAAGAAGTTCTTGCTGTGACGCGAACACGTAAACAAGATTCAGATTTAAAACGTGGCCAACGTCAAATGGAAGTTTTAAAAATATTATTCCGAAAAGCACAAGAGACACAATCTCTTCATAAACTAGATGATATCATTAAAATTGTAGGAAACAATTCTCAACATAACTTATCGTATGATGAAATACGTGCACTCGCAACCAACTATCTTGTTAGTGATACTGAAATTAAAACAGAACAGTTAAAAGGTGAAAATGAACTTTTAAATGGTATCTATTATATTAATCCTGATATTGATGCATTAATTAAAACAGCGAATCGATTACGTAGCGATTTAGGTTTAGAACCTATAAAAGATCATCAACAGTTTCTAATAGAACGCGTGAAACGTGCTTTTGGTGAAATCCCACCCCTTCTTAACATTGATGATCATTTATTGAACCCAAACACTAAGAAAAATGCAGAGGAGTCAAATTCACCGCAGCAAAGTGATGTTTCGCAAAATCCTGGATCTTCTGAAACACCACCTGCTCAAAACCAACAAGACGCTCAAGCCCCTGTTCAAGACCAAACATATACGCAAGACAATGCTCATGTCCAAGACCCTAATACGCAATCCGTATACTAATAAAGGAGGTATCCAACATGTCGCGACACACATATGAAAAAATCAATCAAATTAATGGAATGTTTACAATGTTGGAGCAACAAATCATCCATAGTAAAGATATGGCGCATTTTCGCTCTGAACTCTTTTATGTAAACCATGCCCACCGTGAAAATTATGAAGCCCTCCTCGTTTATTATTCAGATAGCGAAGTGAATCTGGTTATTAATGCGGCTTGTTATATTGTTGCATTACCTGAAATTTTCGACGCCATCGATGTGTTTGATTCACCACTTCCATTTTCATGGGTGTATAATGAAAATGGTTTAACACCAGAAATGCAAAATTTAAGTGTTCCTATCCAATATCTGGTTGCTGCTGCTTTAGAAGTAACGGATGTAAATATTTTCAAGCCTTCAGGATATACAATGGGAATGAACAACTGGAATCTCGTTCAAATGCGTATTTTTTGGCAATACACTGCTTTAGTAAGACAAAACGCAGAGTAATCAATGTAATAAAATCCATTATTTTTAAACATGATGACATGCACTAAAATGTAGCATTATCAATTCAAATTTTACGCTACTCCAGTGTATATAATGTTTCAATATGACTAAGAGTTTGTATGCTTTTAATGCTACAAGCTCTTTTTTAGTATATTGAAATCATTGTATAAATATTTTAATGTAAAGAAAAATACTATAGGAGTGATTTAATTGATAAAAAAAGTGGAAAGTGATAAGGAGTACCGTGATGTATTATCAATTCGAATGACTGTGTTTGTTGATGAGCAGAACGTTCCTAAAGAGGAGGAGATAGATGAATTTGAGCAAACTGCAACGCATTTTATTGCATATGATGACAATGGCAAAGCCCTAGCTACTGCAAGATATCGCATTGTCGATTCAATAGTTAAAGTAGAAAGGGTTGCCGTTTTAAAAGAAGCACGCGGATTGGGATTAGGCAGACAACTAATGTTATTTCTTGAAAAACATGCGGTAAATCAAGGCTACACGCATTTCAAGTTAGGGGCGCAAACACACGCCATTCCATTCTATGAGACTTTAGGGTATGCGGCTTATGGCGATCAATTTTTAGATGGTGGCATTCCTCATTATTTCATGAAAAAGCAAGTTAAATCATAAAAATTAATAATCCTGTAATATTTCTATCAACAATTCGCTAAAAATGAAATATAAAAATGTTTGAATCTAATGTATCTCGTGAAACGATTATTAAAATTAAATTACAATACAATTAAAAACACCATTTGTGAGTTGGGACACTATATAATGATATCAATCAACTTTATACTATCTTACAGATAAAAAGGGGTAATGAAATGGTAAAAAAAATTGGGTATAAAACACCTTCTATTATTGCACTGACGATTGCAGGAACAGCAATTTCAGCACATCATGCTGACGCAGCAGAAAATACGACGCAACCAACACAACCTACACCTAACAAGGTTATTGACAGTCAAAAAGCGTTACAACAAGCTGAAAAAGCCAAAGCTGCTACAACGTCTCAACAAACTACTGTTTCTGGCACTAAAGCATATCAAGACCCAACTAAAGTTTCAACAAACAGCACAACATCAACTACTCCAACGCAATCAAAACAAGTAACTTCGACTGCAGCAAAAGCATCAACTCAAACATCGACTGCTCAACCTAAATCAGACAGTCATATTCAATTACACAACGAGGCGCAAGTCTCACCAGAAGCTTATGCACAAGCTAATCGCACAACTGCAACACAATCTACTGCGCAAACGAATACGACACAATCTACACAAGCATCTGCGCAAACGCAACACACACAGTCTTCACAAGTATCATCACAAAACAACACGAACACATCACAATCATTATCAGCACAACCAAAAACTTATTCTGTTCAAACAAACACTACGGATATTAATGCCAACCCAAACGGACCTACCCCTCCAAGAATTGGTGGTAAAGGCGGTCCAGCGACATTATCATTAAATTCGAATGCGACATCGGGTACTACAGCGTTGCGTGCTAATGCGGCAGCTGCGTATAAACCTAAAGTAGCGTCAAAAATAAATGATTATATTCGTAAACAAAATTATACTGTTCCAAAATATGAAGAAGATTTTTCAAGTTATTTCCCTAAATATGGCTATCGCAATGGTGTAGGTAAACCTGAAGGTATTGTTGTACATGACACAGCGAACCCTAATTCTACAATTGAGGGTGAAATCAGTTATATGAAACGTAACTACCAAAGTGCTTTCGTACACGGTTTCATCAATGATCAACGTATCATTGAAACACAACCTACTGATTACCTTTCTTGGGGAGCAGGTCCTAATGCGAATGAACGTTTTATCAATATTGAACTTGTTCACGTATATGGATATGACAAATTTGCGCGTCAAATGAATAACTTTGCTGATTACGCAGCTACAAACCTTCAATATTATAATTTACGTCCAGATAGTGCTGAATATGATGGTCAAGGAACTGTATGGACACATGATGCAGTATCAAGATTCTTAGGTGGAACGGACCATACAGACCCACATGGCTATTTAGCTTCACGAGGCTATTCATATAATGAGTTGTATGATTTAATCAATGAAAAATATATGATTAAAATGGGATTAGCTTCTCCAGCATACACACCAGGTGGTTCTACACCTTCTACTCCGTCAACGCCGGACACTAAACCGTCTTCACCATTATCGGTAACTAATGATACTGGTGTCGGCCGTATTAACACATCTAATAGTGGTTTATACACAACGGTATATGATAATGCTGGAAAGAAAACTTCCGCAACAAATCAAACATTGAATGTAACTAAAAAAGCTTCATTAAACGGTAATAATTTTTACCTTGTTTCTGACTATAATACAGGTACTCATTTAGGTTGGGTGAAGCAAACGGACGTTGATTACCGTACAAGTCAACCTGCTGTTAAAATCAGTAAAAACTTTACGATTCCTACTGGTACAACACTCTATAGTGTGCCTTGGGGTACAAGTGCACAAGTGGCTGGTGCTGTAAAAGGTACAGGCGCGCAAGCCTTTAAAGCTACACAACAAAAACAAATTGCCAATGCAATTTATATTTATGGTACAGCAAATAACGTTTCGGGTTGGGTAAACCAAAGCGTACTTTCGTTACCATCTAACACAAATCAATTAAAAGTAACTGCTGACACTGGTGTTGGCCGCATCAACGCAAAAAATAATGGACTGTATGCTTCAGTATATGATGCATCAGGTAAGAAAACTTCCGCAACAAACCAAACATTGAATGTAACTAAAAAAGCTTCACTAAATGGTGAACAGTTCTACCTTGTTTCGGATTACAATAATGGCACTAACATTGGTTGGGTGAAACAATCAGACGTCGATTACCGTACAAGTCAACCTGCTGTTAAAATCAGTAAAAACTTTACAATTCCAGCTGGTACAACACTCTATAGTGTACCTTGGGGTACAAGTGTACAAGTGGCTGGCGCTGTAAAAGGTACAGGTGCACAAGCATTTAAAGCTACGCAACAAATCGTACAAGCTGTATCTCAGATTGGTCAATTAAAACCAACTAACTCAGGTGTTAGAGCTACGATTTATGACCAAACTGGTAAAGACGCTTCAAGTCACGCTGATCGCACATACAAAATCACTAAAACAGCTTCAGCGAACAATCAAAATTTCGTGCTATTACAAAATGCGAATAATACACCGTTAGGTTGGTTCAAAACAGAAGATGTGTTGTCACGTCAATTAGGTAAAGAAGTACCTGCTGCTGGTCAATATGTTGTGAACACGAATGCTACAGGTTTATATGCAATGCCTTGGGGTACTGCAAAGCAACGCATTGATACACTTAAAGCATTAACAAATCGTACATTTAATGCAACTAAATCTGTACTTGTTGGTAAAGACACGTATCTATTTGGTAACATTAATCAAAAAATGGGTTGGATCAATAAAAACGAATTAACTGCAAAAGCAGTTGCACAACCAAAACCTACGCCAACACAAATTAAGACGTTAACGAAGCCAGTCGACTATGTCGTATATAATCGTAACGGGCAATACTTCACAAATGTTGGCGATGCTAAAGCTAAAGGATATTTATCAAGCTATTATGAAAGTCTATTCAATGTTCAACGTTCAGCACTCGTTAATGGTGTGACTTGGTATTATGGTCAATTTAATGATGGTACACGTGCGTGGATCAAATCAGCTGACTTACGTTCACAATTAACACGTTACATCAATTCACCATATACATTTAATCAAGCAGTTGATATTCAGTCTAACCTTTCATATAAACCACAAATCCAAAGAGTGCCTGGTCAATGGGTGGATGCAACGCGCGCAGAAGTAGCAAACGCAATGAATCCATCTACAATTGAAAAAGACCCAACTCAAAAATATCAATTCCTTAAATTGGATAAATACCAAGGTTTAGATGCTGCACAACTTAACAAACTGTTAGTAGGTAAAGGCATCTTAGCTGGACAAGGTCAAGCATTCAAACAAGCTGCTCAAGCAAATAACATCAATGAAATTTACCTCATCTCTCATGCTTTACTTGAAACGGGTAATGGTACATCTACCCTTGCTAACGGTGGCTATGTTGATGCAAACAATAAAGTAGTAACAAATTCTACACGTAAGTTTTACAATATGTTTGGTATCGGTGCTGTAGATACAGATGCGATTCGCGGTGGCTTTAAAACTGCGGAAGCTTACGGTTGGAATACTGTAAGTAAAGCAATAGTCGGCGGTGCAAGCTTCATCAAAAACCGTTATATCGGTATTGGTCAAAATACGCTTTACCGCATGAGATGGAATCCTGAAAATCCAGGTACGCACCAATATGCTACAGATATTAATTGGGCACATCATAATGCTGCGCGTATGAAACAATTCTACGATGCAGTTGGTGCTGCTGGTAAATATTTCGATGTAGACCGTTATAAAAAATAACAGCCTATCAATTCTTAAGGGTCAGGACATATATTGTTCTGGCCCTTTTTATAATGCCTTCCTCATAGATTAAACGGAATGTCATCTTTACTATCACAGATTTCGAATAGCACTGATATTGCCCCTATTTCAAAATGTTGATAATAGTGACTGAAGTCATCAGTAACCTCAATCAAGACTATTAAAATGATAGTAATGGCATTAAAGTTTAAAAATACTTTTATCTGATTACTAAAAGTGATTTATATTTGTATTTTCTTATTAATAAAGTGGGTATAATATAGCGTTATCTTTCCCTTTCAATTGCATTCATCCCTAAGATTGTAATACATTTATATTAACGATTGTTAAAGGAGTATAACTCAATGGCACATGCGATTAAACGTGATGCATTCTTTGATAATGCACGTGCACTACTTATTTTTTTGGTTGTTTTCGGACATTTAATACAACCTTATACAGATGCACATTCAGCTATTAATGCATTGTATTTAACGATATACAGTTTTCATATGCCAGCATTCCTATTTATTTCTGGCTATTTTTCAAAAAATGTTGGCCGCGCAGGCTATATTGAAAAAGTGGGTAAAAAATTATTAGGTCCTTACCTTATTTTCTTTGCCTTTTTCTCAATTTACTATTTTATTTCTGGAAAAAATAGTTCCATTGATTTGGATCCTTTTGACCCTGTATTCGCATTATGGTTTTTATTAACGCTATTCTTTTTTAATGTCATTATCGTTATCGTCAGAAACTACAAATGGATATATGTATTACCCATTGCTATTTTAATCGCTATATTAGCGGGTTTTTCAACTAACATAGACGGTTATTTAAGTTGGTCTCGCACTTTAGTATTTTTCCCTATATTTTATATAGGCTATATTCTTGGAGATCATTTTAGTAAACTGATTCGATGGAAAAAATTGGCGCCGCTATCTTTTTTAACGCTTTTAACGTTTTTCATCATTTACTATATTCATCCGATTGACTCATCTTGGTTGCTAGGTAGTTCACCTTATACAAAAACTAGCGGATGGAACGTCTTATTAAGTCCAATTAAACGCCTTACATTATATGTCATTATTTTCTCTACCATGTTGGCATTCTTAAACTTAATCCCTGAAAAACGACAAAGGTGGACATATATCGGCTCTAGAACAATGTACGTTTATTTATTACATGGCTTATTTATAGGTATTATTCGAGGCCATAATTTATTTCCGTTTATTGATCATCCATTAGCCGGAGTTATTTACAACTTTACCCTTTCCCTATTTATCGTTTGGTTATGGTCAACCGATTTTGTAGCCAAATGGACCAATCCGTTTGTACATTTGGAAAAACCTTCACAATTTAAACCTTATTCTTAAAGAATTAAAGAGAAGTCACCTAAAGTATGGTATGCTTTGGTGTAACTTCTCTTTTTTTAGGATGTGATGTTATGAAACTTGAACTCAATAACCAATCTCAATATTTAAAAGCTCCTAGCATTCGACAATTTTCGAATCGCATACATCAATTAAAAGATGTGATAAATTTAACAGTCGGTCAACCAGACTTTGAAATGCCCTCTCCAGTTAAAAAAGCCTATGTAGATGCTATAACCAATAATTTAACGACATACTCTCACAACAAAGGGTTACTTGAAACACGTCAAGCCGTATCAGATTATTTAAAAAAACAATTTCATGTTACTTACGATGCTGAATCTATTATAATGACAAACGGTGCATCTGAAGCATTAGATACAAGCTTAAGATGCATTTTAAATCCGGGCGATGAAGTCCTTTTACCTGGCCCTGTTTACGCTGGTTACATTCCACTAATTCAAACATTAGGTGGTCAACCGGTGTTTATGGATACACGTAAAACGCAATTTAAAGTCACACCCGAATTGATAGAGGCACATATAACACCTCAAACAAAAGTCGTACTATTAAACTACCCTTCAAATCCAACTGGAATGACATTAACCTATGATGAAGTTAAAGCATTAGCAGATTGTCTAAAAAAACATCATGTTTTTGTCATTAGTGATGAAATTTATGCTGAAAATACATTCAATACACATCA
Organism: Staphylococcus agnetis; assembly: GCF_002901865.1. Classification (GTDB taxonomy): domain Bacteria; phylum Bacillota; class Bacilli; order Staphylococcales; family Staphylococcaceae; genus Staphylococcus; species Staphylococcus agnetis. The sequence goes on along the minus strand of NZ_PPQF01000017.1, from coordinate 13,948 downwards.
CACATCATTTGCGCAATTTGATGTCATTAAAAATCAATTGTTACTTATAAATGGGCTCAGTAAATCACATGCAGCAACAGGGATACGTATGGGATTTTTAGCAGGACCAACACACATTATTAATCAATTAACATTCATGCATGCGTATAACTGTATTTGTGCCAATGTGCCATCACAAGTAGCAACAATTGCAGCACTGACAGAAGGTATACATGCCCCACAGCATATGAATGCCGCTTACATCGAACGCCGTGATTTTTTAATAGGCGCTTTAAACGATATGGGATTTGAATTAGAAACCATACCTCAAGGCGCATTTTACATTTTCCCAAAAATCACACGTTTCACTGATAACGATTATGACTTCTGTGTCGATATTTTGGAAAAAGCAGGCGTTGCCATGGTGCCCGGATCCTCTTTTACAGACTACGGTAAAGGGTACATTCGTATTTCTTACGCCTATCATATGGATGCATTAAAAGAAGGTATGCGTCGTCTGAAACACTACTTAGAAACCTATTATCCTCAAAATTAACATCAAAAAACCCTCAAACACATTCGAGTTTGAGGGTTTTACAATACATGTATTATTACATTATATTTTTTCAATCAAATTACGTTAACTTATGGAAATTTTGGGAATTGATCAAAGTCAGGTGAACGTTTTTCTTTAAACGCATCTCGACCTTCTTTAGCCTCATCCGTTGTATAGTAAAGTAATGTCGCATCACCAGCAAATTGTTGTAAACCAGCTAATCCGTCAGTGTCCGCGTTCATTGCAGCCTTTAAGAAACGTAATGCTGTTGGTGAATGTTGTAAAATTTCTTTACACCATTGTACTGTTTCGTCTTCAATTTTATCTAATGGTACAACTGTGTTTGCCATACCCATATCTAAAGCTTGTTGCGCATCGTACTGGCGACATAAATACCAAATTTCACGCGCTTTTTTATGTCCAACAATACGAGCCAAATATCCAGACCCATAGCCAGCATCAAATGATCCTACTTTAGGACCAGTTTGACCAAACTTAGCGTTGTCAGCAGCAATAGTTAAGTCACATACAACTTGTAATACATTTCCACCACCGATGGCATATCCTTTAACCATCGCAATGACAGGTTTTGGAATTACACGAATTAAACGTTGTAAGTCCAGTACGTTTAATCGTGGAATTTGGTCATCACCTACATAACCACCATGGCCACGAACTTTTTGATCGCCGCCAGAACAAAATGCTTTGTCACCTTCACCTGTTAAGATAATGACACCCACGCGTTCATCGTCACGAGCACGTGTAAATGCGTCTATCATTTCATGTACAGTATTTGGAGTAAAAGCATTATGAACCTCTGGACGATTGATCGTCACTTTAGCGATACCTTCAAAATATTCATATTTAATTTCTTTATATTCCTTTAGTGTCTCCCATTGTCTTTCCATAGTTGGCCTCCTCAATTAAACCTTTTATAAAAGCTAATGTTATTGTATCAAATTTTGCAACATCTTCCACATGAACTGTATGCCCTACTTGAGGTACAACTTCAAGTTTGGCATGTGGAAGGTCGTCTTTCATATTATGGGCAATCTCTACAAATTTTTCATCCCATTCTCCAACAATGAGTTGAACTGGCAATTGGAGATTTGCTAAATCATTCCATAAATTCGGCATCACTCCAGTGCCATAATCCCGCAAAGCTTTCGCTAATCGAGATGGAGATTGACGTAATCTCATATTCCTTATGCGTTGTTGTTCAACATCTGATAAAAATCGTTGTGATTGAAACAATGGCAACCGTTCCCAGTCGTTGACGAACGTTTCTAATGGTGCAAGTTCAAGTACACGCGCGCGTGCTAGATCGACTTGTATTCGTTCTGTCCGCATCACCTCATCTTGAATGCCTGGAGAACCACTTTCTAAAATCAATCCAGAAAGCCTCGTCTCATGATGAATTGCATAATAAAGTGCGACCCGCGCGCCCATTGAATACCCATGTAATATCACATGTTTATCGGCGAAGCGTTGTACAACGTTATGAAGTTGATGGCCCATCCACTCAAAATCCCAAGATTGATCCATGCTCGAATCGTCTTGACCATGTCCAGGTAAATCAATCGTTACCATTTTCATTGTTTCTGAGAGCTGCTTGATATGGTGATCAAATGTACTGCTATCACTGATAAAACCATGTAATAATATGAGCACGATATCTGAAGGTTGCTTTGCATCATGAATTTTATAGTGTAACATCGACGACCTCACGTAACTGTTCATAAAGTGCTTGATGGGCCTCATAATTACTGTCACGGTCCGTTACAATCTCATAAAGCGTTGCGGACATCGTATTTAGTGGCGCATAGTCAAAGGTTTGAATATCTGTGAAGCGTTTATAACCGAATTGATATAAGTTTGCCACATGTTCAAAATCAAGACCTGTCGGTGTACCAAACAACCGTTCAAAATGTGGTGCTGCAGATGATTTTTGAGGTAAATATGAAAAGATACCACCACCATCATTATTCACTAAAATAATATTCATATGAATATCATTTAACTTAGACATCAATAGACCGTTCATATCATGGTAAAATGCGATGTCGCCAATCAACAATGTTACCTTCTTGTGTACAGCCATACCTAACGCGGTAGACACAACACCATCTATACCATTAGCGCCTCGATTGGCATAAATACTAAAGTCACGCCCATAATATAAATTGTCTATATCTCGAATAGGCATACTATTACTTACAAATAAGTGATCTGTAGCATCTAATTTATCAAGTAACTTTGAGATAAATCCAGCTTCATCATGCGCTTGTTTTTGATGATATGTGATGGTTTCTCTCGCTTGTAACTCCATTTTTTGCCAATGCCTCAACCAAACTTTACGATATGTACTATCTAAAATGTCGAGTGATCTAAAGAAATCATTGGCGGACATTTCGTAAAAATAGTCAGGCATTTTAGGAAATGCATCTATATCTTTACTATTTTGAATTAAAATTTGCGTTGCAGGCGTTTGTTTTAGCCACTGATTTAATTTTTTAGAAACCACTGGTTTACCGACTCTAATGACGAAATCGGCATCCATTTCGAGTCCAGCACGCAATAATAAATCATACGTTGCAATGACATTAGGATGCTGTGTACGGCGAATCGGATTTAAAGGATCCGCTAATATTGGTAAATCATACTCTGTGGCAAACGTTAATAATTGTGATACATCTTGATGTTGCATATCCCCTACTACAATCAGCCCTTTCACTTGTTTAAGCGTATTGGCAATTGGTGAAGGGTCTATCGTTTTTTGATACTTCGGTAATGTATACGTATATGCCGTTAATAAATCAGTTCGCGACCAATCCGGTGTTAACGGTTCACGAAACGGTAAATTAAAATGTACTGGTCCTTGATGTGGCCCCACAAAATATTGACTTGCTTTTTGCAGTTGATAACGGTTCGCTTCTAATGTTAGTTGCGAGCCATCTGCAAGAGGCATATCAAATTGAAAACGCACATAATTCTCAAACATATTCACTTGATTGATTGCTTGAGGCGCACCTACATCTCGCAATTCATGTGGGCGATCACTTGTTAATACGACAAGTGGTAATCGACTAATATGACTTTCTGCTACAGCTGGCACATAGTTTGCGGCAGCTGTACCTGATGTACACACTATCGCGACTGGACGATTGCTTCCTTTAATTAAACCTAACGCAAAGAAAGCGGCACTGCGTTCATCTGGATGCACCCATGTTTTAATTTCTGGATGACATTCACAAGCAATCGCAAGCGGTGTAGAACGTGAGCCTGGACTAATGACCACTTCTCTCACACCATAGGCGTAAAGTTCTGATATAAAATGAAACACTTGTTCAGTTAAATGTTGTTGTGCATGCGTCAACTTAGCTCACTCCTAAAGCGTCCATCATAGGACTGAATTTTAAAGCAGTTTCTGCTACTTCTGCTTTCGCATTTGAATCTTTCACGATACCCGCACCTGCAAAAAGAAGTGCCGTATCGTTATTAATTAACATTGAGCGTATAGCAACGATAAATTCACTATCATCATACATATCTATCATGCCTACTGGTGCCCCATACAACCCTCTTGCATTGAATTCATGAGTATCAATATATTGCACCGCTTGCGCTTTTGGATAGCCCCCTAATGCAGGCGTTGGATGCATAACATCAATCAATTCAATATAATTAGGCGTCACCAAATGCCCACCAATTTCAGTGTACAAATGATATAAATGATCATTTTTAAGAATGCTTGGCGTCTTATGATAGTGTACGTCTTCAACAAAAGGCTTAATATCTTCCAGAATACTTTCGACAACAATATGATGCTCACCTAAATTTTTAGTATCCTGTAAGAAAGCTTTAACTTGTGCTTGATCTTGCTCTGCGTGTTGCGTTCTTTTAATTGTTCCTGCCACAGCTTTAGTTGAAAGCATATTATCTTGAACTTTAAACAGTTGTTCAGGCGTTTGAGAAATAAAACAATCATCGCCTGACTCTATTAAAAATAAATAACTATTCTTTTCATTTTTCAAAGCCCGTTCTAATACAGAAGCAATGTCGATGGTTGTATTAAATTTAATTTCTCGACGTCGCGATAATACAACCTTTTCATCAGACTTTAAGTTTTGAATCGTTTGATCAACCAAGTGTTCCCACGCATCAATGTCCAGATCCCGTTGAGTACATACGTACAAATCCGCTTCATCAGATGTGTAAGCGGTTGAATCAAATTGACTCAAACACGTATAAATCGCTTTAAATTCTTCAAATGAAAAATCTGATCTACGTTTTGTATATGTGAAATACGTGTCACCATCAATATAAGATATTAATATTTCAGGTAAAATAAAATGATTCATGTCAAATTGTCGCCATTCCACACTCGTACGTTGTGTAGAAAATTGAAATCCGCCATATATACGCAAATGATGTTTCGTCGTGGATGGATGTATTAGTGCAATATCTTCTTTAAAACGATCCCAATCTTTAAATATAGATCGTTTGTTTTTATGGTTATTTTTAAATTCCTTCGCAATGCGACATCCAAAAAAAGCTGTTTCATTATCATTAAGCCGAAAATAAAAGCGGTTACCCGCTTCTTGATTAGTTTTTCTAAATAATGTCACTGGATCCAATGTACGCGGTAAACGCACCTCTATGGAGATCCAAGTTTTAGATGTGCTCGATATTGCGTCAATGATTTCTTGCTCACCAACGTCAACAGTCATCTGTCTCTCACTTCTTTCTCATAATCATAATCCCATTAACATTCATTTTAACATTTTTTAATAGTAAATGTGAGAGACATTGCTTAAATCATAGAGTTTGTTATTGATTTCATTTCTAAACTTTTCTATACTGTTTTTGTATTAATAATATAAATAATCGAGGTTTTGATCTATATGGTGAATCAATTTCAGCAACATTCAACCTTTCATAAGTATTGGCAATTAATGCGACCTCACACGTTAACTGCTGCTATCGTACCAGTTTTAGTGGGTACAGCGATTGCAAAAATTTTCCAACTTGGTAGTGAAGATCATATCAATATGGGGTTGTTTATCGCAATGTTGCTCGCTTGCCTTTTAATTCAAGCAGCGACGAATATGTTTAACGAGTACTACGATTACAAAAAAGGCCTTGATGATCATGAATCAGTGGGAATTGGTGGTGCCATTGTACGTCATGGGATGACACCTAAATCCGTGTTCAATTTGGCCATCGCATTTTATGTAGTTGCTACGATTTTAGGGTTATTTATCGCAGCACAAACGTCATTTTGGCTCATCCCTATAGGCTTATTGTGTATGGCCATTGGCTATTTATACACAGGCGGCCCGTTCCCAATTTCTTGGACACCGTTTGGTGAAGTATTTTCTGGTGTTTTTATGGGAATGTTCATCATTTTAATTGCCTTTTTTATTCAGGCAGGACATGTTAATAGTACCGTGGTTTGGATGAGTATTCCGATTGTGATTACCATCGGCTTAATTAATATGGCAAATAATATTCGTGACCGCGTTAAAGATAAACGCAGTGGACGTCGTACATTACCAATTCTTCTTGGTAAACGTTTGTCATTACTTGTTTTAGCGGCAATGTATGTACTTGCCTATGTATGGGTTATCTACACTGTCTTTTTCGTTCCAGGCGGTTCTATTTTCTTTTTACTTATCTTATTAAGTTTCCCATGGCCTATAAAGGTGTATCGCCGTTTTAAAAAGAATGATACACCTGAGACAATGATGCCAGCGATGATTGCAGCTGGAAAAACCAACACATTTTTCGGCTTACTTTACGCATTAGGCATTTATATTAGCGCTCTATTAGGCAATATTTAAATGAAAACCCACTTAACGCTTATGCTGTTAAGTGGGTTCTGTTTTGTCTTTTTTAATTTGTATGAGTTGATGACGATAATTGAAAAATTGACGATAGCTCAAATATGTGGCTACGAGTGCTGAAATAATCGTTGCCGTCGTATGAATAAATACAACCATAAGTTGAAATTTAATCGCTTGTAATGGCGGAACACCTGCAATAATTAATCCTGTCATCATCCCTGGTATGGACACCAGCCCATACGTTTTTACCGAGTCAATCGTTGGCACAATGGCCACTTTAATACTTTCGCGTATCGCTTCTTTAGCCGCAAGTGAGGGCGCTGCACCTAATGATAACTTAGCTTCAATTGATTCCGTTTCTTTAGTAAAAATACGGTTAAGATTTTGGTAACTTAAATTTATCGCAATCATCCCATTACTGCCTACCATCCCTGCGACAGGTATGATTTCGTTAGGTGTAAAATCTATCGCACCTGTCAGTAAAACCCCACCTAAAGATAAAACGGCTCCAGTCATAATCGCTACAAATGAAACCCAAAAGACATGATGCATAATGGTAGATGCACGCTTTTTAGTGTTTGCTGCTGCATTAATCATAATCACAAGAATAAGTGCTAGTACAATCCATGTATCTTCTACTTTAAATACAAATTCAAGCAAATAACCAATCAAAACTAATTGAATGACTGCTCTTACAGCTGCGATAATTAAATCTTTTGCGATACGTAGTTTTTCTTTATAAGAAATAATAATCGGAATCAACAATAATAGTGAAGTTAAAAGCAAAGATGTTGTGGTCATATCGCCTCCTCCTTCACAAGTTCACCGTTATGTATTGTAATAATACGCTGAAAATGGCGATGACTTTGCGCCGTATTATGAGTAATCCATAACACTGCTGTACCTGCTTCAACCATTTCAAAAATTAATTTTTCAATGGATTGACTGTTCTTATCATCTAATGCGCTGGTCGCTTCATCTAATAATAACAACTCCGGTCGATACATTAATTGTCGCGCGATAGTCACACGTTGTTGTTCCCCACCTGACATGTGCTGTACTCGCGCATTCAATTTATACTTTTTAAGTCCAACAGCCTCTAATAACGCCTTCGCACGCGCCTTGTCAAATGTCTCTTGACGCGCCAATGATGGAAAAGCAAGATTATCATATATCGTTTCACCAAATAGCTCTAATCGTTGTGGTAAATAACTAACACGCTGTCTTAATATTTCAGGCTCATAGTCCTGGTATGAGTGCCCTTGAAATAAAATATCTCCTTCTGTTGGCGATATTAAATCCGCAATGACACGTAATAATGTACTTTTCCCACTGCCTGATGCCCCTACAACTGCAATTGCTTCGCCCTGTTTAACGTTAAGATTAATTTGATTTAATATGCGTTGATCATCTACATGATAGCTTACATTATTTAAATCAAGCATAGCACCCCTCCTTATTCTGTATATATCATATAATCATATACATGGCCATATAACGTTTTTTCAATATGTGGTTTGAAACCCATATTTTCATATAATTTTTTCGCACGTACATTGTCACGATCACAATTCAAGCTAAAGGTTTGACCTCTATATTTTTCAAAAACATGTATCATCAATGCTTTCGCAATACCACGCCCTCTGTATTGTGGAAATGTCGCGATAGATTCAATATATCTATCCGTATCTTCAGCCTCTTTAACAGGTAAAGGGGTTTTAGTCGATAAAGGTAGACTTTTGGCACGCTTTATCGTGCTCCAACTTTCTTCGTAATATAACTCTTTATCTCCATCATACGTAACGATCATACCCGCTACTTGCCCTTCAACATCATAAACATCAATATGATGATAACTATTTCGATATGATTCAGAAGCGACACTTTCTTCGATTACTTTAATTACTTCAGACTTATCATAGTTTTCAACTATTTCAAGTTCCATATCTTTCCAAATCATATATGTTAGTTCTGCAATGGCTGTGGCATCATTTATGGTAGCTGTTCGTATCATACAATTCCCCCTTTTAACTTTATTTTAGAGGAATATATCATTTTATGGAATAAATGCACATCTGTAGGTATAGAGTAAAATAAATATAAACATGAACATTAAAAGAAGTAACACCACGTTTTCGGGGACGTTCAGCTTGCAAAAACAATTATAAGAAAGGTATCTAAATTTATTAAAATCCCTTTATAACAGACTAATACAACGACGTTTAATGTATAAAAAAAGAACATTGCGATTGCAATGTTCTTTAAACGGAAACGGAGGGATTCGAACCCTCGCGCCGCTCTCGCGACCTACACCCTTAGCAGGGGCGCCTCTTCAGCCAACTTGAGTACGTTTCCTAATGGCTCCACAGGTAGGACTCGAACCTACGACCGATCGGTTAACAGCCGATAGCTCTACCACTGAGCTACTGTGGATTCATATTATTTTTTTGTAAGCACAGATACTATTATATCAATTCGGTTGAAGAAATCAAGAGCTAAAATTAAAAAAGTTAACGGAATATTTACACTATAGGAGCTGAAATTCCGCCAACTTTACGTTTTGCACAATGTAATCGCACTATTTCCCTATTCCAATGCATAAAGTTCATTTAAACCTATCGTTAACCGGTCTGTTTGGCGTTTATTAGCAATTGTAAGTTCATTATTCAATGTATTGATTGAAGTAATATATCCCTCTATCGTATGAATATAGCCCGAACGCCAATAACTGATTTTAGCACTTTCATTTTTAGAAATTTTAAAATGCAACATATGATTGATTTCGATGATTTGGTCTTCACTCAAGTCAGGACGGTCAATTTTGAGTTGATTCGCTTCAAACTGTTTAATTCTTTCGAACTGTTCTGGAAGCGTCGCAAAAGGCGCCCATTTAACAATACCGCGTCCCATCGGTATGCGTGCATTTAAATATTGACGTGGTATTTTCCGATAATCCGTTTCTGTTTGATACTTAGGGGGAAGTGTACGGTCCAACATATTCATCACCTCGCACTCATTATAGAACATACGTTCGTGTTTGTGAAGTGATTTTTTAAAGATTCAACGTTTGACCAATTAAAAAACGGCTTAAGAAAAGAGCTCAAACCGTTGAATATCGGATTAAATACCCATAATCGTCATAATAAACAATAGCGCAGCAATCACGAAAACACCTACTGTTAATAGAAATGACAGTTGCTGTTTCAATTTTTTATTCAAAAGACACTCCCCCCATCCCTTAACTCACTTTTGAATACCACACAAACCATTGAGGTTATAAAATACCTATCTCAAAATGATTAGACAATATTCAGAATAATAGTAAGACGATCTTTGTTATAATTAGTCAAACGACTAATATTTAATAGTGTTATATATTATTTTACACTACAATAATAATATATTCCACTTCTATTTTGAGTTAACACACTATAATTGCCTTTTAAAACGCAACATATCTCTGCACCAAATGCCATTTTCATAAATAGGTGCTTCATTATCTTGACTAAAGAAATCAAATAACACATCTACTAATCTAAAACCTGCTTTTTGATAAAAAGCAATTTGATTGATACTTGAATTACCAGTACCGACAATCATTTCTTTAAAATGGTTTTCAGTTGCAAAAGCTATTGCATGATTAAGTAACTTTTTCCCAATACCTACACCTTGTTTTGAATCTTTAACAGCAATGTTAACTAATTCGATACGTTCAGTATCAAGCGCCACTAAAATGTAACTTCCTACAATACCATCATCTTCTTTGTATGCCACACATATACCTGAATTTAAGTACGCCTTTACTCTCTGATAAGAAGGATCCGCGAGTAATAATAAATCCATTGGAGCTTCTTCGATTGTATCCATAACTACAAACATGACGGTCACACCCTTTAACATAAAAATACACTTATACTTCTACAGTAGCATACTTAATAGAAGTATAAGTGTTAATACATCAAAATATGAATCCATTTTAAATTACATTCGGAATACCATTACATTGCGCACTTTCATTTGCGTCAACATATTCAATCCTATCATTTGAGCATTTACAAAAATTACCTAAGGATTTTAATAAAATATTAATTAGAAAATATGTTGTAAAGAAAACTTTAAAGTTACGACTCATCATGGGCCTCCTTAAAATCAATAGTTATTCAACTATACCCTTTATATTTCACGTTATGTGCAAGAGTCGATATATCATATAAACATTGGGATAATTTAAAAAGATATTACTTTGAAGGATCTATACTTCAGGAAGATTTGGAAATGGTTTTGAGGCATCAGGGCCAGGTTGATAGTTAGTACGTTGTTTTTCTAAAATAGCATATCTTGAAAGTGCTTCATAAATATTGAAATTGTCTTTATTATAATCGATAGGTTTTTCAGGATTCGTAGTGAGTGCTTTCGCTTTACGGTCTAAGAGATACGAAAAAGTAATACAGTTGCGATACTGCGTAGAGATAGTGTGTTCTGAAACATTTAAAATGACAGATTGACCATTTACAAAAGTAATTTTTACTTTAGCACCTTTTAATTTTTTAATTCGTTCAACAAAATGCATATTCATCCAGCTGTTTTCAGTAGCGCGATCGGAATGTGATGGAAAATAAAATGAAGGAAATATCGGAGTGATATTAATTGGAAGTTTACTTTTGAGGTTCGAAATGCGACGCGTTTGTGCTTTTCTAGATTGATACGTTTCACCATAACATTTACAACTGTTTTCAATGATTTGTATCAATGGTTCGTGAACAATGATTGGTGGTTCATCGTACTTCAGGATTTCCGTACTTTGATTGATGCCATATGGGCCATCTGTCGGACGTAAAAACATGTCTCCTTTCATAATAATATAATTGTTTTGGTTAACTGAATTTTTCATTCGGTTCCCCCTTTTTAGATTTATTTTATTTCTCTATGTACCCCCTATTATATACAAACCAAACTAAATGTCAATCTAAATTTGATGTTTTATTAAATTTAATTTTAAGCACCTCAAAACACCACCTTTAAAACTTTTAAAAATTCAGAATATTCATTGCATTTGTATTCATGTTTCGTTATACTGATAAATAACTATTTAAACAACATACAAGGAGTGATATGCTATGAAACATCAACTTGATACGAAAACGTATAATAATACTAACGCAATGCATATGATTCATCAGCTTGGTGTAGAATTAGTAATTGAAGACGCGCTAAAAAATCAGCGTAAGCAACAACTCAAACATTTAATTGATGAAGCGCTACAAAATAAAAACGAAGCTAACTTCAACAAGTATACTGCTGAATATTTAAAATTGGAGGAGCTTGAAGTTGAAATCATTTCATAATCATCATTAAAACAGGTCGACACATTGCATGGATACAATGAGCGACCTGTTATTTTTATACCATTAAATCAATAATTTCTTCTTTTGAAATATCACCGAAGTAATAATAAAAGTCATAATCAACGAGTGCTTCTTTTATTGATTCTTTTTGATGTAACACGCCTTCCAAAGCATGTTCAAGTTCGGTTACGTTGCCTTCTCCAAAGAAATCACCGAATATTTTCGCATGTTCAATGCGTCCTTTTTTAACGTCCAATTTAATTTGAATAAAACCTTTTTCAAATTTATGTTCTCTTTCAAAATTGTATTTAGGGTTTTTACCATAATTCCATTCCCAAGTGCGGTATTTTTCATGACTCAACTTTTCAATATTGTCCCAGTCTTCATCTGTTAATACATATGCTTCTACTTCATTTTCACCAAAAAGTTGTTTTAAAATAATTTGCTTAAAGTCTTCAATATCTAAAGGTTGATCCAAAAACTCTTGAATATTAGCCACACGCTTGCGCACGGATTTCACACCTTTAGATTGAATTTTAGCTGGATTAACACGTAACGCGTTTTGTACTTCATCCAATTCACTGTTAAGCATGAGCGTGCCATGACTAAACATGCGGTCTTTCACTTTAACCATCGCATTGCCTGATATTTTGGCTTGTCCAACTTGTATGTCATTACGACCCGTTAACGCCGCATCCACACCCAATTGATTTAAAACATCGACAATCGGTTGCGTGAATTTCTTAAAGTTATGGAAACTTTGACCATCATCTTTCGTAATAAAACTAAAATTTAAATTACCAAAATCATGATACACTGCACCGCCACCAGAAATACGACGTACAACATCAATATGATGCGCATCGATATAAGGTTGGTTGACTTCTTCAATGGTATTTTGATTTTTTCCAACAATGATAGAAGGTCTATTAATATAAAATAAGAAATAACTATCTTCATTATCCATTGGAACTGTATTTAAAACGTACTCCTCCATTGCTAAATTCATTGTAGGATCCGTGATATTATTGTTGCTAATGAATTTCATTTAAACTCTCTCCTTTGAAATAAGGTTGAACAATTTAAATATCGCACGATACATCTTCAAAAGCTACTGTTTATACTTAGAGATGACAAAAACATTAAAATTAACGCAAATTGTTTATTTAAATTGTAAATTTTAGTACAATATATGCTAGTTAAATTTCTAAGGGGGCGTAAACATGACGATTGCTGAAGTTGGAGACATCGTAGAATTTTACGATGGTATTAGAGGTAAAGTTGAGAAAATCAATGACAACTCTGTTATAGTAGATTTAACAATAATGGAGAATTTTGCTTCTCTTGACTTGCCAGAAAAAACAGTCATTAATCATAAAAGATATAAGATTGTTGAACAAGAAGGTTAATCTATGATGAAAAAATTAAACAAACCGCTACTTTGGTTTATATTAAGTTTTATTGGTTTTCACATTATTTTATTCATAATGTGGGGAGAATATAATGTTTACTGGCAATTATATACAGGCATTATGCTTATCGCAGGTATTAGCTACGTCTTTTACCAACGTGATATTGCTTCCAAACGATTACTCACGTCAATCGCAATTGGTTTAGCAGCCGGTGTACTGCTTGTACTTGTTCAGGTCATTATTGCTTTAATCACCTCAGATCTCAGCTATACATCACTCATTAAGCAACTGTCTCGAACAGGCGTCTATTTCAAATGGCAAATGTTGATAACGTTACTATGTGTCATGCCATGTCATGAATTATACATACGTACAATTTTACAAAAAGAACTTACTTTATTAACACAACGACCTTGGATAGGTATTGTTACTAGCGCAATATTATCTAGCTCATTCTTTATTTACCTTGATCGTTGGTGGATTGTTCTTTTTATCTTCATATGCCAACTTATTTTAGGTTTCAGTTATGCCTATACACGTCGAATTGTCACAACAACAGTAGCACAAATTGTAGCGGTGGTCCTTTTACTCATTTTTCATGGGTAAAATTTTTGGGTATGAACCACATTCAATGGATTACACATTGCGTCATCCCCTATTACATTTCTAAGCGTATGCATAAAAATGTAAATAAAAACTTTATAAATAGAATGGGGCTGGGACATAGGGTTTCAGCTTCCAAGAAAAACACCACAAAAATCACTTCAAAAGATTTTGTGGTGTTTTTTCATTTGAATTCTACTTAAAATT
>NZ_PPQF01000164.1 GCF_002901865.1 Staphylococcus agnetis | reverse complement strand
ATCTTCTGCTTTTCCATATCTATATCTTCCATATATATCCTCTAAACTAAGGATCTCTTTATATTCATTTCTATGAATGTTATGAGGACTTAATTGAAATTGATTTATCTTTTCTTTTAAACTCTTTTCTGCTTTTTCTTTAGCTGCATTTAAATCTTCATTTGTGAAATAACAATTATCATAATTATTATCTAAACTTAAAACATTGTGTAACCAGAAAAACTGATTATTATAACAAATTAGGTTAGTGTATCTTCTATATTTATAGGAATCTATTTTTCCAAATAGTTCATTAAACGTGTAG
>NZ_PPQF01000163.1 GCF_002901865.1 Staphylococcus agnetis | reverse complement strand
GTCCTCATAACATTCATAGAAATGAATATAAAGAGATCCTTAGTTTAGAGGATATATATGGAAGATATAGATATGGAAAAGCAGAAGATTTTTATTTAGTAGATTTACAAAAGAAAGATATCAATGATGTCTTTTTGAAGAATTATGAATATAAGTATACTCACTATAACAATTTAATCAAAATAGATAATCCTGTAATACATAAGAAATATAATCTCAATAATAACTTTAGCTTAAGAAATAACATTTCAGAAGTAGGAATAGATAACCATCCTTTTTACACACTCTGTTGGAGTATTAAAACCAATTGTATTGAGGACATATGTTTTTACGGAAATTTATTACAAGCATATCTTTCGCATTATGGGCATTCAAAATTATTTAAAGAACTTAGAATAAAGGCTTACCAACTATACCATTTTAGTTCATATTTTGATAATGAATGTAATCTGTTTTTTATACACTTTAGTTCTGATATTAAGGAAAAAAATGATATTAAAAACTGTGTTATTAGTATAATGA
>NZ_PPQF01000162.1 GCF_002901865.1 Staphylococcus agnetis | reverse complement strand
AACTTTTTTAGAACCTAAATCGTATATTGCACTCAAATATACTTTTTGACCATTTCTTAATTTAAACTCTGTTACGTCAGTTAACCAAATTTTGTTAGACTCATCTGTTTTGAACTCTCTATTTAACACGTTTGAAGCTGTTGTTTCGGGCGTACTAGAAACATATTTTTTCTTTTTTTGTCGAATTAAAGCTTTAATGTGATATTTTTGAGTGATACGTTGTACTCTTTTATGATTAACCTGAAAATCAGT
>NZ_PPQF01000161.1 GCF_002901865.1 Staphylococcus agnetis | reverse complement strand
ATATAATAAGGGGTAGATATTATGAGGTTTTTAATGATTTTATC
The DNA here is from genome assembly GCF_002901865.1 of Staphylococcus agnetis. Classification (GTDB taxonomy): domain Bacteria; phylum Bacillota; class Bacilli; order Staphylococcales; family Staphylococcaceae; genus Staphylococcus; species Staphylococcus agnetis. The sequence goes on along the minus strand of NZ_PPQF01000161.1, from coordinate 892 downwards.
AATTTTTGGTTTAAGTTTATCCATTATTTTGTGGATAGTTGGTAATATTGGATTATTCTTAACAAAATTAGAAAAGCGCAGTTTATTTTTAAAAATGTTTCATTCAGCTTATTATGTTTTACTTATTTCGGTGATTCTTTTTATGGTATTACTTTTTGTAGGTTAGAAATGTGCCAAATGCATAATAGTTTTTATTTTTTAGTTGAAGTAATTTTTTAAATATTCTTGTACAACTTCTAGACCATTGTAAAAGGCGAGCCATTTACTAAAAGCGTATATAATTATTGTTATTATAATAGTAATAAATCTAATTATAGGGTCTTTGAATTGATTTTTATATGATTTAAGATCAAACAAGTAAATACCAAGTATCATATTATTGGCAAGAACTAACATCATAGTAATTAAAATGAATAATATGGTTAAAAAATTAATCAAATAATCGTTGCCATGAAAGCTATTCACTATATTGCTATGATATTTATTGGTAAATAAATCAATAAATATTAGAAAATTTGTTAAAACGATTATAATACTTAATGGTATCCTTCTTTTGTTGTAATAAGGCTTTGTAATTGTAAAAATAATTAATAATAATCCGCCAATTATATTAATTATTAGAGAACCTAATAAAGCGTTTTGAAAAGAAAATGTTAATAACTTTGTTAGATTCGTAAGTGTTGTTCCGTGGTCAAATATTTTAATTTGTTTTAACATCGATGGAAACATTTTTACTAAAGTATATAATCCTGTTCCAAAGAAAGCTATATTAAAAATCCAATGAAAGTATTTAAGGTATCTTTCTTTTTCTTCAAGTATTTCGGATTTGGATTTTGAAGTTCTTTCTATATATATATCCTGTCTCTTATACACATCTCCGAGCCCACGAGAC
>NZ_PPQF01000160.1 GCF_002901865.1 Staphylococcus agnetis | reverse complement strand
ATATTATACCATAATATTATAGATTCAGTAATGAAGTTGAAAGCTTACTTATTAAAGGGGACGTTTCTTGATGTTAAAGTTTAACAATGAGTTATTTAAACTCATAAAAAGATATGGGGAATGTAAAAACTTTAAACAAAATGAAATTGTTTATTTAAATAATGAAAAGAATTTTTTATATGCCTTTGAAAAAGGATTAACTTTTTTAAAGCACACAGACATCACAGGTAAAATCCTATTATCAAAAATATGTAAAAATGGAAGTATTTACATAGAAACGGTTGATGAGTACAGTCAATTTCAAATAAACTACCATCTATTTTTCAAAGAAAATACCACTTTATATCAAGTCTCAATTAATAAATTAAAGGAAAAAATTGATAACGATGACCTCAATACATTGATTTTAAAATATTCACATAATGAAATTAAAAAGAGAGAATTAATTTTGAGAGACTATACTTTTTACAATAAAAAGGGAATGATTCTTTCTAATCTAGTTCGATTAGCCAATTCTTTTGGAAAAATTCTCAACAATGGGACCATACTAATAGATATTAATTTAACACATGAAGATCTTTCGCAACTATGTGGTATGAGTAGAGAAAGAACAACCAAAACTTTATCTAAATTAAAAAGCGATAATGTTCTCGATTATGATAAAAAGAGCAAAAAGTTTATCCTATTAGATTTAGACTCAATTAAAAATCAAATTAACTGTGAAGAGTGCCCTTTAAATTTTTGTAATATTTGTTAATTTCCCTATAGACCTTAAGCGAATAGATAGATAAATTATGATTGAAAAAATTACTAAAAATAGTTGTTCTTCAACTGACAGTAAATACATAACAACCGCACTTATAATCAGTAATACTATATACCTAGTGAAGCGTTTGTTAATAAT
>NZ_PPQF01000159.1 GCF_002901865.1 Staphylococcus agnetis | reverse complement strand
ATGAAAGAAGAATTAAAATTCAATGCTATAAATATAATATACGGAGTTAATGGGAGGGGAAAGACTTCATTAGCTAGAGGTATTAAAGAAAAAATAGAAGAAAATAATCCAAATAGCTTAAGGTATTTTTACACCGATTATATTCATGAACTTCTCTTACTAGAAGATTCTAATAAATTTAAAGGGGTAAAAGCAACATTTGGTACAAAAAATGTAGAAATTGAAAATGAAATAATCAAGCTGAAAAATGAAGTTGTTGATATGACAGATACTAAAAAGTTATTAGTAGAGAAGAGAAATAAGTTAAGAAAACTAATAAACGAAATACACAAATCAAAAAAAGGGAATCGTAATATACCATTAAAATCATCAAAGAAAAGTATTGAAGAAGTAATAGCTATTTATAATAATAATTTAGAAGAAGCAAAAAAAATAGAGTCTAATATAGAAAATATAAGAAATTTTGTAGCGAACGATGAAAAACTTCATGATAATTATAATAACATTTTAAAAGTTAGGATTCCAAGCTTAAAAATAGAAACTTATGAAGCTGTCTCTTATAC
>NZ_PPQF01000158.1 GCF_002901865.1 Staphylococcus agnetis | reverse complement strand
CATTAATATGATTAATTTGCTTTATCCTACTATTAATATACATATAAAACGGAACGACTAAAAGTGTATTTATTACAGATATACATACAAATTCTGACCAGGAATTTTTAATAACAAAATACGTTAACCAATAATCAATATATTTGTTAACGCCAAAAACGTAATAACTCCCTAAAACTACCAATGCTACAATAAAAAATCGGTATTTTAATTTCATGATAACTCACCCTTAAGTTCATTTATTAAATCCATTAATTTTTCACTTTCGCATATATTTTGTATATTCGAGAAAAAATTATTATGCAAGTTCCAAAACTCTACAATATTTTTTATTCTAACAACTGCACTCATTTTATCTAAAATATCTTTATAAATGTTATTAGCCAATGTGTCATTTTTCTCAAATAGAGTAATGTTTTTCACTAATTGCTGCTTTTGACCGTAATATAAAAATCCACCATTATAATATATTAGTTTTTTTTCATTGGATATATTTAGAAAGATAATTTTCAAAAAAAGCACTTCTTCGGTCCCTTGTATTTCACACTCTCCATCCTGTGTAATAATCTTCTTTTTAGTTACAACATTTTGATAATTACTAAAATTGGTATCTTTATTGAATTTAATATCTCCAACGACATAAACACTCATATTATCTCTATCATAATATTTCTTTGATATTTCATGTAAATTATAT
>NZ_PPQF01000157.1:7628-13735 GCF_002901865.1 Staphylococcus agnetis | reverse complement strand
GTTATAAAGGTAAGTATTTGAATTAAATACATTATCTTTAATAAAATATAGATAAAATAATTTATGAGGTGCCTTATGCTTAATTTTGAAGATACGAATTGGTTTAAAAGAAGTTTGAAATTTTTCATACTATCATTAGCGATTACAGTTATTTCTTTTGTTTTAACTTTGATTGTTAACCCTTCTATAGATACCTTTAAAAATATCGCTAGAAAGGTTCCTGACAGTGTAACTCAAGCACAAGGTTTGGAAAAAGTATGGGAATATATTGTTCATAATGCAGCGATGGTGCCTTTTCAAATGCTTCTTCTTGCATTCATTCCCATTCCATTTTTATATTGTTTAAACTACATTACAACATCAGCATTGCTAGGCGTAATTTGTAGTATTGCGATTCAAATAGATTTACATAAAGGTATCAGTATGATTATTTCCACAATTCCTCATCACTTTCTTGAATTGTTTGCGATGTGTATCGTTGTGAGCAGTCTATTTAAATTAAATCAATCTATCATCAGGAAAATCACTAACATTTTCAGGCAAGATAAGAAACAAAATTATTCCTTTAAAACAGCATGTATGAATTTGATAAAATCTTATCTTTTAATTGCTTTACCTCTGTATATACTAGCAGCTTTTACCGAAACATTTGTTTCAAATTTTATTTATGAGTTCCTACAATAATTGAGTACTTATTGATGTCCATTCAACGGCAACTATAGATACGATAAACATAAATAAAACACTCCCCATATATTTTTATAGGGAGTGTTTCATCTTCTATTCTGTTATTTTGCTTCTTTAATTTCTTGCGCCATTTTATCACTATAGCCAAAGAACCATGTAAGTACGAATCCTACGCTAAATGACACGATAAGTACTAGAATGTATAACGGCAACTGTCCAATATCTTTAATAAATAACAACATACCTGGTAATACGGTAATTGCCATACCTGATGCTTTTAAATGGAATAACGATGCGAGGAATCCTCCGACTGCCCCACCTATTAAACCACATACAAATGGCTTAAAGTAACGTAAGTTCACACCGAAAATGGCAGGTTCTGTAATGCCTAAAAATGCTGAGAACGCTGATGGTAATGCGAGTGCTTTTAGCTTTTTTTGACGTGTTTTCAGACCAACCGCAACTGTTGCGGCACCTTGTGCGGTCATAGCCGCAGAAATAATCGGATTGAATTCATTGTATTTAAATTCCTCTAACAATTGAATTTCCATAAAGTTGAAAATATGATGCACGCCTGTAACAACGATTATCTGTTGGAAGAAACCGATTAATAAACCAGCAATACCAAACGGTAAGTTTAAAACCCATATTGTGCTGGATAAAATCACGGTTTCTATGCCATGAAATACTGGTCCAATAATAAATAAACCAAGTGTGATCATCACAAGTAATGTTAAAAACGGAGTAACGATTAAATCAATGGCATCTGGAATCTTTTTGCGTAACATTTTTTCAAATTTTGCGCCAATGAGACCTACAAAGAATGCCGGTAAAACGGAGCCTTGATAGCCTACAACTGGAACGAATCCAAAAAATTTCAATGCCTCAGCTGAACCATTCCCCACTTCATAAGCGTTAGGCAATGCAGGATTGACAAGCATTAAACCGAGCACGATGCCGAGCACCGGACTTCCTCCAAATACTTTGAACGCACTCCATGCGACAAGTGCAGGTAAAAATGCAAAAGCGGTATCTGTTAACACTTGTGTGAACAGGATGAAATTAGGTGAAATGTCTTTCGGTGTCATACCCATCCATGACAAAATTTGTTCGTTCATCAATACGCCACGTAAGCCCATGAATAAACCTGTTGCGACTAATACGGGAATAATTGGAACAAATACGTCGCCAAACGTGCGAATCGCGCGTTGGAACATATTCCCTTGTTTACCTGCTTCATGTTTGACATCGCTTGTCGATTGTCCTTCAATGCCTAAACTTTCAACAGCACTATAAATTTTATTTACGGTTCCTGTTCCAAATATCACTTGATACTGGCCAGAATTATAAAATGCACCTTTTACTTTATCTGTATTTTCAATTTGTGCTTGATCAATTTTTTCTTTATCATGAACCACAATGCGTAATCGTGTCGCACAATGTGCAATAGATTTTATGTTTTCTTTACCGCCTACCGCATCAATGACTTGTTTCGCGATTTGTTGGTCTGACATTGCCATATGTAACCCCTCCTTATTAAAGCTCTAACGACGTGTTAATGCACGTACCTCATCAATAGTTGGCAAGCTCCCGATTGCACCTTTTTTCGTTGTTGTCAAAGCGCCTACCGCATTACTCAATTTCAAAATATCATTGGCATGTTGTTTAAGATTATCCATTGGCTTAAGTGATTGTTGTTCTTTTAATAATTGATAAATAACCGATCCAATAAAGGCGTCTCCCGCACCCGTCGTATCTTGAACGTCAACGGTATAACCCGGGTGATAACCAATCTGACCCTCTTTAGTATAAATGGAGGCCCCGTTCGCACCTTCTGTATAAATGATCACTTCTGTTTTACCTTTAAATAATTGTTGAAGGGACGCAGTGTCATCACTTCCTGTTAAAAACGAAAGTTCTTCATCAGAAATTTTTAAAATATGGGCTTTCGGAGTAAATTCAAGTACGGTTGCTTTCAAAGCGTCAACCGAAGGCCATAAAGGAAATCGTAAGTTCGGGTCAAAAATGATTGTGCCTTCCGCTTTTTCCATTAATTCGATTGCTTTAACATGCGCCTCTTTCATCGGTGATGGAATCAAATCTACGGAACAAAAATGAAGAATGTCATCTTGTTGAAAATTCACATTCAATGTGCTAGCTTCAAGCAACATATCCGCAGATGGGTTTCGATAAAATGCGAAGTCACGTTCACCAGATTCTGTTAAACTCACAAACGCGAGGCCAGTATTCGCGTCAGTTGTGCGCTGAACCAAAGATGTATCAACACCTTGATGTGCTAACATGTCTACAATCTGATCTCCAAACGCATCTTGACCTAGTTGCGTAATGAGCGCGGAGGCTTCCCCGTGCTTCGCTACACAACTCGCGACATTCGCTGGCGCACCGCCAACTTGAGGCTCAAACTCATTAACGTCTTTAAGCTCAACGCCTTTCGTTTGAGGAATGAAATCAATTAAAGCTTCACCAATTGCATACAACTTTCCCATCATTTCACTTCTTTCATTAATGACTTATGATTCATAAATTGGAACCGGTACCAAAATAGTTTATAAAGTAAAACCCTCTTCACCGAGAATTTTACGTTTAGTTGTGCAAAATGTCAACGCTTTCTTTTTCGTCAATAGCGTAATCCATGCGTTGTAATAGTGGGACTTCCTCACCATTTAATAAAGCCATCATCGATACCGCAGCACATTGACCCGTCTCCTCATAAGGAAACACGATTGTCGTAATTCGCGGTGTCACAATAGAGGTTGTTTCATAACCTCCAAACCCTGAAATGGATAATGTTTGCGGAACATCAATATTCATATCAAGCGCGGTTTTTAACACGCCCAATGCAATATTATCTGTCGCACAAATAATGGCATCATAATCATGAATAAAAGCTTTAGAACGTTCTTGCGCATCACTTAACTTAAATGTCGATGTATAAATCGTTGCATCTTGATGATAATCCGAAAGTCCGTCGAGGACACCACGACGGCGATGTACGCCTACCGCTTCATCCCTTTCATCCACCCCAAAATATGCGATGCGATCAAACGCTCTCTTACCAAAATAATTACCCATAAGGCGTCCCGCATCATAATCATTTTGAATAATTGAATGAATGCCTTCATACGACTGTCCTACTAAAATGATCGGTACTTTAATCGATTGAATCGCTTTTAAATGCGCATCCGTCAACGCAGTCGCAAGCAAAATGATGCCATCGACTTTATTCTTCGCAAGTGTAGATATCGCATGAATTTCACGTTGTTGATCTAAATCCGTATTCACGATGATGGTTTGATAATTTTGTGTTCTCAAATATGTTTCGATGCCATAAAGCGTTTGGTTCGACGCATATGAGCTTAAACGTGGCACGATAACACCCATCATTTGCGTTCGTTTCGCCTTTAAACTTTGCGCAAATTGATTTGGACTATATCCCGTTTCTTGTACCACACGATCAATTTTCTGACGTGTTGTAGGACTAATCGAACCCCCATTTAAATACCTCGACACTGTACTTTTTGAAACACACGCTAGCTTAGCGATATCACGAATATTCATAGCATTCACCTCGCTTATATCATAGCACATCAATAGAGCGGAAAAGTATCGAATAGGTATACAATTAAACTCAAAAATTCATATAAGATTTTTATAAAAGTTAACCTTATTATACGAACCATTTAGTATAACTAAAAACAATCACGTGCACATTGTTTTTAATATATACTTTATATTGTATATGTTTCGTTTTACAAAAATTTAGTTAAAAGTTTTACAGTAAACATTTCGGGGGGATTTTATGAAAAAAGCATTAATTTTTTTACTTTCAAGCACATTAATATTAAGTGCATGTGGAAATGATGATGAAAAGCCATCTAAAGACAATAAGCCAAAAGAAGAAACAAAGAAAACGAAAGAAGATAAAAAACAAAAAACCGCATCTAAGGAAAATCAAACTGAAGAGCAATCTACTGAGTCTAATACTATTGAACAGCCCTCAGTAGTACAGCAAACTAATAGACCGTTAACGAAAAATGAAATATCTCAAAGAATGCGTAATGGGGAAAACGTGAATGGTATGGTTGACGCCGACGGAGACACATGGTATCAAGCACCAGGTAACGGAGATGTCGTAGGCTACACCAAACCCGATGGCACTCAGTGTACAGTCGGCGGTTGTGTAACACCTGAGCAACAAAAAGCACAAGAAGAAGCCAATTATCAAGAGATGGAAAAACAAGGCTATTCTCGTGAAGAATATGATGAAATTCAAAGACAAGCCGCAGAATTACAACAACAGCGAGATAGTGGCCAAATTACGTCTCAAGAATTTACAGATCGTTACCTTGAATTATATGATTGATAATTGTTTTTAAATTTCATTTCTCTTACAAATTAAGACTTACGCACATATAGATATAATTCTATAAGTTCACTTAAAAAAGATAGCGTCCATATGAGGATGCTATCTTTTTAAACTGTTTAATTTAGGCATGTCTTATTCTTCTTAGCTTTTTAATTATTAACGCATTTAAGACTTGTCTTTTCTAATTTCTTTTAAGTTAATTATTCCTACAAGTACAGGCAAAAAAGCAATGATAAAGCTCAATAAATACCCCGCATCAAATATAAATGAAAACACTAGAAACGCTATAATTCCGACAACAATTAGACATATGTTAAAAAAAGTAGTATCTGCTATTTGTGGTTTATTAAACATCATTTAATCCCCCTAGAAACAACTAGCCGCTGCACCTGACATACCACCAGACACTGCGCCGACAACCGCACCACCTGGTCCTCCAACACCAAAGCCACCAAGACCAACTGTACCCGCACCACCGGCTACACCAAGTCCACATTTTAATGCTCCTTTCCAGCCACGTTCGTTTGTCGACTTAGATTCATCTATAACCATCAATTTAAGACCATGATTTGTATTAACATAACTTAACAGCACGTTTTTCCCATTTTTATCTTCAGCAGACTTAGGAAGCTCCTTTGTTTCTCGAGTATCAACTTTAGTGATTGTAGCTGTGCCATTATTCTTAACTTTATATGTATATCCATCTTCAAGTTTAATATAGCCTTCTGAACTATTAACTTTGTGAAGTTCTCCAAATTTGTCTTTTTGTTGTTCTGCAGCATGCACCAATTGATCATGAACCATATAAGGTGATGCTACTGCGCCAGATAAAACAACAGTACTCAAAATAATTTTAGAAAACACGTTTCTTTTCATTTCTACATCTCCTTTACTTAAGTTACGTGATACACACTATCAAATAAATTAATACTTGTGTTCCATAATTCTTAGGTGTCTGATGTGAGTGCTTATCTGTCCGATACATTTACAATATCATTGCTACACTACTTAGTTCTTTAAAAAGTATTTATGT
>NZ_PPQF01000157.1:3731-7618 GCF_002901865.1 Staphylococcus agnetis | reverse complement strand
ATGTGTATAAGAGACAGTTGCTACACTACTTAGTTCTTTAAAAAGTATTTATGTTACTCATAAAAAGACTTTTGAACAAGAATGATATTATATCTGCATAATGTTATATTAATAACTGAAATCGATATTATTAAATAAAAAAGAGTGAGTCTTATGGTCATGTTTGTGATGTTATTTCTATTCATTTATTCAATCGTCATCACATTGATGTATTTTAGTAGGAAGAAATAATTTAAAATTTATTAAGCTATAAACTTTAATTTGCTGACAAAATAAACTTTGTGGAAGTGAGTGCAATGTTAAATGATAATGAAGATATTCAACTTTTATATCAATCATTACAAGAATTAGCAGCACAACTAGAGGAAAATCAGTTAAACACTAAATTTGTAAGTTTAGTATTTTTAGAGATGCATTTAAAATATAACGTTTTGAAGAAGTGCAAAAAAATATCCTTCAATATATAACACATAGAAGCTTAGATGAGATTAAATATTCTGATCTAGCCAACATTATACATACTGCTTTACCTGATAATAGAGTGTTATCCGCTGTACAGATTAATTAAATAATCATAGGTTTTGCTAATTGTTATTACCCTAAACTTCAAAATATTGCTGATGATATTAAAAGTGAAGTAGGTAATACAATATATAAATACTTCGATGCCACATATTTTGAGTAGGCATTTACTTGGCCTATGGTATAAGGAATATGTATAAAAAATGTGATAGTTATAGAAGGATGATTTGAATATTATAAACACTTAATTTATCACTGAATACCTTCATTATTTCCTTTAGCTATTAATTGATATTCCTTTCCTCCTTTGTCTCTAGATAATAATGAATAATCTATCATATAACGTCTTAGTAACACATAATCATCATAATAAGATTTTAGTATTTCGTTTATTTCTTTCTCAGTGTATATTTTCCCCTTTTCGAATTCTAAGGCAAGGATTTCCATAAGAGCTTTTTTATCTTTTTCTTTTCTAGGTATGACTTGTATTCTATTATTTTTTATATATCTTTCTTTGATCTTATTCATTGTTTACTCCCCTTTATCTCAAAAATAGATACTTATATATTACTTTTCCGACACCCACCCCCATCACTCTAGTATTGATTTTATGTATCATTGACATAATTCTCAAAATATTAGATAGGTTGCAATTATTTCTTATTATATTACAATATGCACCCGCTTGACTATGTTTAGTTTCATAGATGAAATGCTTCAGCAAAATTCTTATTTATTCCATACAACTTCCTTAGAAATATTAAGAATATCGAATTATCGTGATATAATTAGTGAAGAAAATCACAAAGAGAAGGTTGTAAATCATGAGACGCCAAAACATACCATTAGTTACATCAGGACTGGTCTTAGGTTTATTAGGGCTAGGTAATTTATTAAAAGATATATCTCTTGTTTTAACCGCGATATGCGGCATCTTAGCTATTTTAATTTGGCTTCACCTTTTACAAAGTATATTCTATAACTTTAACCATGTTAAAGATCAGTTGAATAGTCCGCTCATTTCCTCAGTGTTCACTACATTTTTTATGTCCGGTTTCCTTGGGACGACTTATTTGAATACGTTTTTTAGTCATATCACTATGATCCAACATATACTCACACCTTTGTGGCTCTTATGTCTTACAGGGATTGTGATACATATGATTATTTTTTCAACTAAATATTTAAAGCGATTTTCTCTCGAGAACGTTTATCCATCTTGGACTGTACTTTATATAGGCATTGCGATAGCAGGATTAACAGCACCAGTAAGTGGCTATTTTTTCATTGGTAAATTGACAGTAATATATGGTTTTATAGCTACTTGTATTGTATTACCGATTGTTTTCAAGCGGTTAAAAGCTTATCCATTACAAACGGCGATTAAACCCAATACATCTACAATTTGTGCACCATTTTCCTTAGTAGCTGCGGCCTATGTTTTGGCTTTTCCTGAAGCGCATGTGTTTGTCGTCATACTTTTTCTAATTCTGTCTCAAGTGTTTTATTTTTATATCGTTTTTCAACTTCCAAAATTATTAAGAGAACCGTTTTCACCCGTATTTTCAGCATTTACATTTCCTTTAGTTATCTCAGCAACAGCTTTAAAAAATAGTATGCCTATACTCATATTTTCGGAAATTTGGAATGGGCTGTTAATTTTTGAAACGGTATTAGCAACGGTAATCGTATTTAGAGTATTTTTCGGTTATGTACATTTATTCTTAAAACCAGTAGAAAAATAAGACATCCATTTCGTGATTTTAAATGAAATAACCCTCTAACCATTGCGGTTAAAGGGTTTCTTCTTTTTAAAATATTATTCCCACTCGATGAAATGAGTGTTTTTCGTTAGTTTATATTAACTTATAACAATTGATATTACAGTTTTTTTATAGCTTAATACTTCTCATCAATTAACTTCACTTCATAATTTACGTATTCAATTACGTATTCACTGCCTGCAACGTGTGAGATTTTTGTGATAAGTGGGTTACTCAAGCTTATTATATTCACTCACTTGCCTTATAATCTTTTTGTCTCTTTATAAATTAGCCAAGATGTAATCGTTGTAATTCTCATAAATAGTATCGATCAACAGTTTTACCAAAGGTTTAAAATTATACTCATCTGCTTCTTGCAAACATTTTAGGTAACTATCTTTATCCTTTAACTTTATAACCATATAAGGATACTCTTTTAATTGTAACAACCAATTATTTAACAATCTCGATACTCTTCCGTTTCCATCGCTAAAAGGGTGTATCCAAGTTATTTTTTGATGTATCATTGCTAAACTATTTATGAATTCTAAATTCACCTCTCTAAAGCTTTCATCAAATATAAAGCGTATATCTTTAGCTAGCAAATACATTTCCTCTTGAACTTTAGTTGGTGGTGGAGTATGAAATTTTACCCCAGTTATATAGTTACTAGATTGTCTAAAGCCTTTGACATACTCTTTAGACAATTTATATAAATATGAATGATAATCTTGTAACTTATATTGGTCAGGTATATCATTTTCTTCTAAAAGTTTCTCATACATATAATATAAACCGATAATTTCAATTTCATTTTTACTTAATATTTTACCTTCGTCTAAAAAGCCTTCAATATCGAAAATTATTTCTGAAATTTCTTCAATTTCTAAATTGATTCCCTCAAACCTAGAATCATTTGAAACTATTTCCATGATATTGACTTTACGATAAGAGTCAAACAGTTTTTTAGAATTCGAAAAAACACCTTTGACATATTGAAGTTTTATCTTTAAATCTATATCAGTACTTAAATTCCTACTACCTAAATCATAGCTAATATTTAATCGGTCAAGCCTGTAGGTAATCACAGATTTACTGACTTCAAAAAAGTCTGCTAAACAAATTATATCTGCATCGCTCAATTTTTGTTTTCCCTTAAATTCATCTAATTTATATCTCAACTCAAGGTGCGGTACCAAAAGGTACGAAGCAAATGTATTGGCAAACTTTTCAACTTTACTGTACGGAATATTTAAATCTTCATTTAATGTTACTTGTTGTTGTATTTCAAAGTCTTTAATATGGTGACATAATTCATGAGCTAAAGTAAATTTCAAACGTCTTAAACTCACTTTATTTATATTTAATCCTATAATCGCCCTATTATGAACCTTTTCTTCATCTCTTTTTTCAGTAATATAAATACCATCAACATCATTTAAATCACTCGGTACATAGTTTGCATCCAACATCCTGCATAAACTAAAGACATCCAGTTTACTATGGATGCCTTCATCAAAACACGTATTTAAAGTATACTCTGCAAGTTCTCTACCATCTTGCATTCTATGCGAGGATTCTCTTAACAAATTAAGAAAATCT
>NZ_PPQF01000157.1:349-3674 GCF_002901865.1 Staphylococcus agnetis | reverse complement strand
CTCATCCTAATACTTCCTGTAATTTATATAATTTAGTGATTTGCATTTTATCATGTTCATTGATACTACCTTTATGTCTTGCAATAAAAGAAGATTGAGGGCTTATATTCGAATGAACATCAGTTAAGGCAAGGTCGTAAAATTCTGCTAGACAAGTAATTTCAGATGAATAATTAATATTATTAATTTTATCATTTTCTAATCTATTGATAACATTAATAGAAATTCCAGTCTTTTTACTTACATAATCTAAGCTTAAATGATATCTATCTCTACTCTTTTTAAAAATATTCATAATTCCCCCTCCTTCATTATTTAGCATACGTATATATACACGCATTACTTACTTTATTATACCCAAATTGTCTAATCTGTAAATAGTTTTAGACTAAAAGACATAATGATACTACTGAATACATAAGTAAATATTGAATTAATGCATACGATGATATAGAATTCAAAAAAGATTAAGCTAAACAACTCCATGTAGTGGAGCTTACCGAACAAAATATTTTATCAGACCCTTGCTACACTTAGTGTTTATTCAAACATGAAAAACGACCTTTTTACAGGCCGCTTTTCATACATATTATTGTTACTTTATTTAATAGATTACACTATATCTATAGTTCCTCTTTTAAGTATTAGCTTCAATAAACTTGTATAAGTCTTCCCTAAATAAGTATCCATTAACACCTTGGTTAGCTTCCCATCCGCTATACACAATACCAACAACCTCGTGTTTATCATTGAATACTGGTGAACCTGAACTTCCAGGTGCCCCTGGCATACTTCCGAAGAATTTTAAAGGGTCGGTTCTACCGATGAAAAATAATAATCCACCCTCACTAGACCACATAGTGTCAATATCTCTTCCTCCAGGATATCCAGCTAAATAAAATTTTTTATCTTTGTTTTTGTCAATCCATTCTTGGTTTATGTCATCGGCACTTTTTATTTTAGCTGGATTTACTACATCGCCAATGTTTTGACCTTTTTCATTTGGACTCATTTCCAAAATAACTACGTCTATATCCCCAGGGACTTCGGTGTAATCTCTAATTTTAAAAGTTCCTAAATCTTTTTTAGATCCCTCGTTTGCATTATTTTTTGCTAATATTACATTGGTCTTTAAAGTACCCTCTTTCAAAATAGACTTTAGAACATGCTTATTAGTCATTACAGTAGTTTTACCCGAAACAAAACCAGTTGCAGAAAAATTCGGTCCCTCTATTTTAGTAACTATATTGTAAGGTGAGTGAAACGAATTTTTAACTGCTTCTATTTTCGCTTCCGCTCCAGTATTTTCTTCTGCTCTAGCTACATTAATGCTGTTATTATAAAAACTATCAATAGTTCCTACTGAAGCAATTAAAGTTAACAAAGTCATACTTTTTATTATTGTGTTTTTCACTGTTAATACCACCTTTCTATTTTTTAATTTATATCAAGCTGCAAACTTTTTATACCGATACCTTTATAAATGTAATTAACTAATTATTAAATAGTCATTAATGTGGCTATAGAATTAAATCGATTTTACACTTTTAGGCTTTCAAAATTGTTAAATATACTCATAAATATATATTTGTGAGTTTACAATATTTACATACTTTTTTAGTGTGTTTATCACTTATCATTTTCTAACCAATTATTGCTTTTATCATTAAACCAATTAGATATTTCTGATGTAATAGGTTTTATAGATGTTCTAGTACCAACTCCACCATGAATTATACCTATTAATTGATTGTTTTTCTTCAAGAATACAGCTGAACCAGACTGACCAGGATAGCTTGGTATATCACTATATAAATTAAATTGATCAGTATGAGTTATCGTTCCTTCACTTCTATATTGAACGTATCCACTTTTTTCATAAGGGTAACCAAATGAATAAACTTCTTCCCCAACTAAATCATTAATGTTTCTTATCCCCATAACTTTAACAGGAGCTATATCGAATTCTTTACCATAAAATTTATAGTCACTTGACTTATTTGATTCTTTGCCCCCAATTAAAGCAATATCATATAGTTTATTTCCATTATCATAAGGATTAAATAAGGTAATGTCCATATATCCAAAAGGAGTCTTTAAAGCAGATTCAGCAGGGTATAATCTACCATTTGCATTATCTTCAAAGTTATTATCACTACAGTGCGAAGAAGTAATACCAACTTTAGAATTTATCATAGTAGCTGTACAATGATGTCCATCTTTTTCAAATTTAGCTACCCTTTTTCCTATCGGGTCTTTTGTGGTGTCAGTTACAATTACTTGTTTTCCATGATTTTCATTTGCTTTTAAGTCTGACATTTTTTCATTGGTTATAGGAAGAAAAATAACAATGGATAATATTAAAATTTTTTTATCATAAAACACACCCTCTTTTAGTAAAAGATAGTTTTACATTATCTTAATATAAAAAGGGGGCAAAAACCATTACCCCCTTTAGCAAATTATCAAAGTCCTTTAAATAAATTATAAAATATCAAATTACCTAATTAACTTTTTAACTTGTCTTTTAAAATTTTAACAAATTTGCTATCAAATAGTCTGCCTACTAAAATATCACCTTTACCCTCGATTTTTGACTTACCAATGTGCATACCAACTAAATTATTGTCATCATCAAAGATTGGAGACCCTGAGTTACCTTCCTCAGTATATCCAAAATATTTAAGGTTTTGATCAGTAGAATGTACTTCAATTCTTTGCTTAAACATTTGATTTTGCACAGTGTTATTTGGGTATCCAACTAAATTAAGTACTTGGTTAGAACTCAAAGACTCTCCAAAACCAAATTCAAGGGGTTTTACCACTTCTCCAACTTCTTTATTATCAGCATTAGGTTTTAATGTTATGATTGCCAAATCTACACCTTCACCAAATGGAGCTTCATCGATAGACTCTGCTTGAAACTCACCATATGGCGTATTTAAGTTTCTTTGGTCATCTGTTGTTGTACCAGGTCTAAAAATAATTTTAGATGGATCTTTTTTGGCTTCTCGAGCTACATGAAAATTAGTAATAATTTTGTTTTTACCAACAACAGATGCTGTAGCATTCATTACACCTTTAACAGTTATTAATCCAACTGATTGATAAGGTGACTCTTGAGTATTAGAAACTTTTGTAAAATATCCCTCCGGTAGATAAAGAGGGTTTTGTTTATTATATTTGTCCCATTTCTCTTGATGTTCTTCTTTACTAAGCTCATTTGCAAAAGTATATTTTGTTAATGGGGTATCATATGATTGTAGAGTTATCGGGGTCACAGCTGCTAAAGTTAAAATTATAAAACCTTTTTTTATCATGTTGA
>NZ_PPQF01000157.1:0-339 GCF_002901865.1 Staphylococcus agnetis | reverse complement strand
CTCCAATTCTTATATATTTTAAATACTCGCCCAAATGTAACACCTTAATCTCGGAAAATATCATAATTATGATAGAAATGTGTTTTAAAAACTCCCAATTATTAAAACACATTATTATTATAATGTTTAAATTTATATTTTTTTATTAATTTTTAATTAAATATTCCTTAAATATTAACTGATTAGTGAAATAAATATCCTTTTACTAAAAAACGCAAAAAAAGAGCAATCCACAGGATTACTCTAAAGCACTACTTACAAAGTTGCATAATATTACAAATAAAGGGTCGCTCATTTATACTATGATATTGTATAAACATTTACAATAGACTTTATTAG
>NZ_PPQF01000156.1 GCF_002901865.1 Staphylococcus agnetis | reverse complement strand
ATTTTAAGTAGAATTCAAATGAAAAAACACCACAAAATCTTTTGAAGTGATTTTTGTGGTGTTTTTCTTGGAAGCTGAAACCCTATGTCCCAGCCCCTATTTTTATATAAAAGTAAACCATGCGCTATGCGTATGGTTCCGGAGAGGTTTCACCGTTGTATTAAAATAGGCATTTCCTCATGATAGAATAAAACTTGGTC